>DATFTF010000445.1:0-5226 GCA_035262245.1 Thermoanaerobaculia bacterium | reverse complement strand
GGTGGTTGCGCGCGATTGCCTCCATGCGGTCCTTGAGAAGCAGCTTCTCTTTCTTCAGCCGCTTTTCCTCCAGCTCCTCTTCCTCGGACAGTCGTGGCTTGCTGGCGAGCTCCCGCAGCCTGAGCTCGTGGTCCTGGTGCTCCGCATGGAGGCGGTCGTATTCGGGATCGGCTTGAGTCAGAGATTCGGTGCTCGAATGCTCCATCGCTTCGACCTCCTTAACGTTTTTGGGGGTGAGGGCGAGAACGGAAGGCGAAACCACAACCAGAGTCTAAGGTCTAAAGTCTAAAGTTTAAAGAGGCGAATTCCTCAGGCCTCGAACATCAGACCTTAGACCTTAGACCTTAGACCTTAGACCTTAGACCGGGTTTTTCCGGTGAGAGGCAGGACCATGGCCAGCGCATCTTCTCCGTCCTGGTAATAGGCCTTGCGCCGGTACGCTTCCCGGAAGCCGTGCCGGCCGTAGAAGTTCCTGGCAGCGAGATTGGAGACGCGGACTTCCAGGGTGACGGCGGTGGCTCCGGCGGTCCGGGCTCGCGCGAGCGCGTCCTCCAGGAGCCTTCGGCCCCAGCCGCGATGCCGCAGTCTCCGGTCGGTGGCGATCTTGTTGACGTGAAACTCCTCGTACAGCGAGACCGCGAAGAGGTAGCCGCCGATCCGCGGCGCCACACCCGGCTCGCCGGCGATCACGCGCGCGTACCGGTAGGGCTCGACGAGCTCGCTTTCGAAGAACTCGCGCTTCCAGGGAACGATGAAGCATTCGCGTTCGATTCGGGCGATCTCGTCGAGATCCTCGACCCGCGCCGCCACGATGCGGTACGGCTCGGGCTCGGGCTCACGGAGCGCCAAGCTTGTCCTCCGCCGCGCTCGGGCGCGCATAGATCGCCGCGGGGGCGGCCGCCGGCACTGCGCGCGGGGCGCGCGCGACGGCCAGGGCGGCGGCGGCGGCAGGGGATCGCGCGAGAGGTCGCCGGCTGGAGCCGAGGAGGTCCTCCGGCAAGGCGGCCACGTCGCCGCCGCGCAGACGATCCGCGGCCAGCGCCAGAGGAAGGCGCTCGGGATCGCCGACCATCTGGACGCGCGGAGCGTTCTCGGGAAAAAGGAACTGCTGCAGGACGACCTCTCCCCGCCCGGCGTCGAGGACCGCGGTCACTCCGGCAAGTCCGGGAGCCCGCGCCGCCTCGGCGAGAGCCTCGAGTGTCGAGAGACTCTCGACGGGGAGCGCGAGGGCGCGGCCAAGACCCCATGCGGTGGCCATTCCGACACGCACACCGGTGAAGGAGCCGGGGCCGGCGCAGACCGCGATGCGCCCGCAGTCGCTCAAGAAGACGTCCGCTGCGGCGAGCAGACGTACGATGGCCGGCAGCAGCTCTTCGGAGGCGCGCCGGTCGTCCGGCAAACGCTCTTCCAGGAGCCGCCCGGCGCAATGCAGCGCTACGGCCGGAAGAGAGCTCGCGGAATCGATCGCGAGAACGTGAATCGAGGGCTCGCGCAATTGCGTCGCCGTCCCGGTTGGCTATGCTAGCACCCACAGTGAGCGCGCCTCCGCAACGCAACACGCCGATGCTCCGGCAGTATTTCGAGATGAAGGCGCGCGTGCCCGACGCGATCCTGTTCTACCGGATGGGCGATTTCTACGAGATGTTCTTCGACGATGCGCGGGAGGCGGCTCCGCTCCTGGGCATCGCTTTGACCGCCCGCCACAAGGATTCCGACATCGAGGCGCCGATGTGCGGCGTTCCCTACCACGCGGCGGAGCACCACATCGCCCGGCTGATCGCGTCGGGGCGCAAGGTGGCGGTCTGCGACCAGGTCGAGGACCCTCGGGCGGCGCGGGGGCTGGTCCGCCGGGATATCACGCGCATCGTCACGCCGGGAACGGTCCTCGATCCGGAGGCCCTCCTTCCGGAGGCACCGTCCTATCTCGCCGCTCTCGCGGCTGGAGAACCGGACTGGGGCATCGCCTTTCTCGATCTCTCGACCGGGCGTTTCCACGCTGGCACCGTGGCGGCGGCGCGGCTGCCCGACGTCTTCGCGCTCTTCCGTCCTCGGGAGGTCCTCTTCTCCGACGCGGCGGAGCCCCCCTCGATCCCCGCGAGGATCCCTCGCAGCTTACGGAGCGCGGCCTGGTTCGAGGCGGCGGCGCGAAGCGGCGCCCCCCCGGGAGCCTTGCCCGCCGCGGCGGAAAAGGCCGCCGCCGCCGCGCTGGCCTACGCCGCCGAGCTGCGCCCCCACGGCGTGGCCCACGTCGGCGCCGCGCAGCCACTGCGCTTCGGCGAGCGGATGGGGCTGGACGCTTCGGCTGTCGCGACGCTCGAGATTTTCGAATCGACCGACGGCTCGCCCGATCGGAGCCTGTGCCGCCTGATCGACCGAACGCGCACTCCGATGGGCTCCCGCGCCCTGCGCGACGCCCTGGCCCGGCCTTTTACCGATCCAGTCGAGCTCGCCGACCGCTGGGAGGCCGTCGGAGAGCTCGCCGCCAACCCCGAGCTGCGGCGGCTGCTGCAGCAGTCCCTGGCGGAGGTCGGAGATCTCGAGCGCCGCTTCGCGCGCATTTGCGTCCGCAACGCGGGACCACGCGAGGTGGCCGCCTGGGCCGGAGGGCTGGCCCGCCTGCCGGAGATCCGCCGGACCGGCGCGCCTCTGACCTCGCCGCGGCTGCGCGGATTGATCGACGAAATGCCCGAGGCCGCGGATCTGGTCGAGCGCGTCTCCCGCACTCTGGCGCCCGACCCTCCGATCGCGGTGGCGGCCGGAGGCGCGATCCGTGACGGAGCCGACCGTGAGCTCGACGAGCTCCGGGCCCTGCGGCGCGACGCGCAGGGGGCGCTCCTGGCGATCGAGGCCGAGGAGCGGCGCCGGTCCGGGATCCCCAACCTGCGGGTCCGGTACAACCGCGTGTTCGGCTACTCGCTCGAAGTCGGGGAGAAGCACCGCGATCGCGTTCCCGCCGACTGGATCCGCCGCCAGTCGCTGGCCAACGCGGAGCGGTTCGCGACGCCGGCGTTGAAGGAGCTGGAGGAAAAGATCCTGGGGGCCGAAGAGCGCATCGGGCAGATCGAGGAGCGGATCTACGGGGAGCTTCTGGCGGAGCTCGCCCTCTCCGCGGAGCGCGCGGCCGGGATCTCTTCGGCCCTCTCCGGCCTCGACCTTACGGCGAGCTTCGCTGAGGCGGCCGCTTCCGGACGATGGGTGCGCCCGATCCTCTCGGAGCGGCCGCGCCTGCGGTTGGACGGATCCCGCCATCCGCTGGTGGAAGCTCTGCGGCGCGAGGAGCCCTTCGTTCCCAACGACTGCGACCTCTCGGCCGAGCGCCGGATCGTGCTCGTCACCGGCCCCAACATGGGGGGCAAGTCGACGTATTTACGGCAGGTGGCCACCGCCGTGCTTCTGGCGCAGGCGGGCTCATTCGTCCCGGCGGATACGATGGAGTTTTCGATTGTCGATCGGATCTTCACCCGCGTCGGCGCCGCAGACCACCTTTCGCGCGGCGAGTCGACTTTCATGGTGGAGATGCTGGAGGCCGCCGCGATCCTGCGCGAGGCCACGCCTCGAAGCCTGGTCATCCTGGACGAGGTCGGGCGCGGGACCTCGACCTTCGACGGCCTGTCGATCGCCTGGGCCATCGTCGAGCACCTCCACGACGCTGTCGAAAAGGCGGCGTTCGTCCTCTTCGCCACGCACTACCACGAGCTGACGGAGATCGCCCTGGTGCGGACCGGTGTGGCCAACGCCACGATGGCGGTCAAGGAGGTCGGAGGACGAGTCGTTTTCCTGCGCAAGGTCGTGCCCGGTGCCGCGGACCGGAGTTACGGCATCCAGGTCGGGGAGCTGGCCGGGCTGCCGCCGTCGGTCACCGCGAGGGCTCGCGAGATTCTCGGGAACCTCGAAAGGCAGGAGCTCGACGTGCAGGGAGCTCCGGTGCTGGCGCGGCACGAAGGGGAGAGCGCGGGGCAGGGACAGCTCCTGCTCTTCTCGGCCTCGGAGGAGCTGGTCCTGGAGAAGCTCCGGAGTCTCGACGCGGACAACATGACGCCGATCGCCGCGCTCTCGCTCCTGGCCTCTCTGCAGGAGAGGTTGAAGAAGCATTAGCACGGCGGCGCGTCTCTTCGGCGTTGGGGTATCGGCAACCGCGCTGTCCGATTCCGAGAGCGAGATGCTCGAGCGTCTTCCGCCGCGCGCGGTCATCCTCTTCTCACGCAACATCACGAGCCTCGATCAGACGCGGGCCCTGGTCCGCGAGATCCGTCGTCTTCCCGGGCCGCCGCTGCTATGCGTGGACCAGGAGGGGGGACGGGTCGATCGTCTGCGCGCAGCGCTCGCGCCGTCGATCTCCTTTCGGGAAGCGGCCGAGCGCGGCGCCGCGGCTCGAGCCGGCGAGCTCGCCGGGGAAGCCTGCGCGCTCTTCGGCCTGGACGTGGATCTGGCGCCGGTCGTCGACCGGCTTCTGCCCGGCCGCTCCGAGAGCGTCCTCAGAGACCGATGCGCTTCCGACGAACCGGAAGAGGTCGGCCGCGCGGCTCTGGAGTTCCTCAAGGGTCTCCACGCCCGCGGCGTGGGCGGGTGCGTGAAGCATTTTCCGGGGCTCGGCCGCGCGGATCTCGACACCCATCGGGATCTCCCGCGCATCCCCGCCGATGCCGAGGAAGCCCGGCGGGACCTGCTTCCATTTGCCGCCACGATGGAGGCCGCCGGCGCGGTCATGGTCTCGCATGCCGCGGGTCCCGAGGGAGACCCGGCCTCGCTCTCGCGGGCGGTGGCCGAAGGCCTCCTGAGAGGAAACCTCGGCTTCACCGGCGCCGCCTTCTCCGACGATCTGGAGATGGGGGCGCTGGCGCAGTTCGGGGACCTTCCGCGCCGTTGCGTCCTGGCGGCGGCCGCGGGCTGCGACCTGCTTCTCGTCTGCAGCCGGATCGACCTCTACGGCGAGTGTGTCGCCGCGGTCGAGCGCGACGTTCCGGAGCCTCGCCGCGCGCAGGCCGCCGCACGGCTGGACGCTTACGCGCAGCGGCTGCGGCGGATTCGCGAGGCAGCTCGCGTCCCGAAGCGTCCGGTCGACGAGCTCATCGCGGATATCGCCAAGCTGCGGTCGTCAGGACGTGAGGCGTAAGGCGTGAGGCGAAGGAACGCTGGGCACTAGCGGGAATAGAAGAAGAGACTCCCCGCGCCTCTTCGTCGTGCCTTCGCGGCGCGACCAAGTTTCGCGGACTGGATCCGCGAAAC
>DATFTF010000444.1:0-3893 GCA_035262245.1 Thermoanaerobaculia bacterium | reverse complement strand
GCAGCGAGAGCGTCAACCCGTAAGCGATGAAGCCTAGCAGCACGGCCAGGATCGTGGTCCCAAGGAGAAACGAAAGGAGCCGGGGGGCGAAAACATGCCGGCCGAATACGTGGTGCGCGGTCTCGATCGGATGAAAGATCCAGGTCGGGTCGCTGTGGAGGATCCCCCAGTTGAGGCGGGGAACGGTGTGGCTGTCGAACCCCAGAAGCAGTCTTCCGAGCCGGTATCCGATCGGGAAGATCGGCGTCCAGGTCGGCACGTTTCCACAGAACGTCCCGAGGACCGTGTCGATCTTGTTCAGGCGGAAGAGCAGGGCCAGCCCGAGGGCGAGGAAAAGATGGAGGCCGATGAAAGGGGTAAATCCAATCGCCACTCCCAGGCCGATCGCCGCGGCCACGCGCTCCGGCGGCTCTTCCCTCCCGAGCAGATCCAGAAGCAGGATCTTCCAGCGGCGCCGCCATTTCCAGCGGTGCTGCTTGCGCGGCCGGAACGCGCGCGAGGTCACGAACCTCTTCACCGGCGTTCCTCGGCCGCCCCGGATTCCAGATGATCGTGTCCCATCTCCGAGACATCGCGGTCCCCGTGCCGGTCGCGGAGCACGGCTCCGTCTCCCGCCTCCACGCGTCCGATTCGGCGCACGTCGACGCCCGTTTTCGCAGCCGCCTCGGTGAGAAGCTCGGACGTCCCGGACGAAACGGTGAAGAGGAGCTCGTAGTCGTCTCCGCCTGAAAGAATCCAATCGATCGCGTCGAGTCCTTCGAGGTCGGCGAAGGTCGCCAGGGAGGGATGGACCGGGACGTTTTCGCGCTCCAGGACCAGCCGCACTCCGGATGCCCGCGCGATGCGCCCGGCGTCCAGGCCGAGTCCGTCGCTGACGTCGATGGCGGCCGTGGCGAGATGTTTCTCCGCAAGCCACGTCCCGAGCGTCACGCGGGGCTCCGGATCTCGGTAGGCGGCGAGGAGCTCCCGTTGATCGTTCGGCGAGAGCCCGACGAACCGGGGCGTGGGCGCGGAGCCTCGGCTGGCGAAAACCGACAGCCGCCGTGCCAGCCGGAGTCCGGCCGCGGCGCGGCCAGGCCAGCCCGACAGAAAGATCGCGTCTCCCGGGCGGGCGCCCGATCGCGTGAGCGGCGCTGCCTGAAGCGATCCGAACAGGGAGATCTCGATTACGGCGACCGGAGCCTCGGATAAGTCGCCGCCCGCGAGGTCCACCTTCAGCGGATCGGCTCGGGAGAGCGCTCCCCGCGCGACCGCCAGGGGAAAATCCTCGCCCCGGCTGCGGGGAAAGGCGACCGCCAGAAGGAACCACTCCGGCTTCGCTCCCATCGCGGCGAGATCGGAGAGGTTGACGGCCATCGTTCGGCGCCCGACGCCGTAAGGGTCTTCCTCGGGCAGAAAGTCGACCCCTTCCACGCACATGTCCGTCGTGGCGACGACGGGCCCCGCGGGGCGCTCGATGACCGCGGCGTCGTCCCCCGGTCCGATCCGGACTCGCCCGGAAGTCCCGCCCGGCAGCACCGCGCGCAGCCTCTCGACGAACCGGTCCTCCGCCTTCACACCTCCAATCTATGACGAACGGGGCCATCAGAGGCCAAACGCCGGGAACGCGCGGGAACGCCGGGAACGCCGGGAAGTGAAGCTGGAAGTCAGCAGTCGGCAACGGTGCAACCGCGGTTCACCGACCTCCATCCGCGACGCGCGAAGCTCCCGTGGTTCCCAGCCCCCCGTCCGCGGCGCGCGAAGCTCCCGAAGTCACCGAGGGAGGAGGTCGCGCGCCGCGGGGAGCCGGAGCGGAGTTCGTCGATCAGGCAGGCCGTCGAGGCCGCATCCGGCCGAGCGGACTGCCGGTGCGCCCACAGGGCGCAGATCGACGAACTCCGCGCAGGCGACGTTAGATGCGCGGTCCCGGCGTGTGGCGCGGCCGCGCCGGGACGATCTCCCTCGGCGCGGGCGCCGGCGGGACAGACTCGGAATCCTGGAGGCGCTTCTCTCCCGCGAGCAGCAGCGCGATGTCGAGGACTTCCTCCACATTGTCCACGTAGCGGAAAGCCAGATCGTGCACCAGCCGCGTGGAGATCTGAGCGACGTCCCGGCGGTTGAGGCGCGGGAGCACCACCATCTTGATCTTGGCCTGGCGGGCCGCCAGCACCTTCTCCTTCACGCCGCCGATGGGCAGGACCTCGCCGCGCAGCGTGATCTCTCCGGTCATCGCCACGTCCCGGCGCACCGGGCGCTGGGTGAAGGCGGAGATCATGGCCGCGGCCATGGTGATGCCGGCGGACGGTCCGTCCTTGGGGATCGATCCCTCAGGCACGTGGACGTGGACGTCGCGGGTCTCGAAGAAGTCGTCTGCGATTCCGAGATCGCGGGCGTGAGCGCGGGCGTACGACATGGCCGCCTGCGCCGATTCCTTCATGACGTCGCCCAGCTGCCCGGTCAGCCGAAGACTTCCCTTGCCCCGAACCGCGAGAGCCTCGACGAATAGAAGATCGCCCCCTGTCGAGGTCCAGGCCAGCCCCGTCGCCACGCCGACCTGATCCTTCTTCAGAAGCTCGTCGGCGAAATGCTTGACCGGCCCGAGCATCTTCTCGACCGAGACCGCGGTGATCCGGTAGCGGCGGCTCTTCCCCTTGGCCACCGAGACCGCCACCTTGCGGCAGATCGATCCGATCTCCCGCTCCAGGTTGCGCAGTCCCGCTTCCCGCGTGTAGGCCTCGATGACCTTGGTCAGTCCGCCCTCGGTGAACTCCAGGTTCGCCTCGCTCACGCCGTTTTCTTCCATCTGCTTGGGGATCAGATGCCGGTGGGCGATCGTTTTCTTCTCCTCCAGCGTGTAACCGGAGAGCCGGAGGACCTCCATCCGGTCGAGGAAGGCCGGCTGGATGGGGTCCAGGATGTTCGCGGTGGCGATGAAGAGAACGCGCGAGAGATCGTAGGGAACGCCCAGGTAGTGGTCCCGGAAGGAGAAGTTCTGCTCCGGGTCCAGGACCTCCAGGAGGGCGGAGCTGGGGTCCCCGCGGTAGTCGGCGCCGATCTTGTCGATCTCGTCGAGCATGAAGACAGGATTGGAAGTGCCGGCCTGGTGAATGCCCTGGATGATGCGCCCGGGCATGGCTCCCACGTACGTGCGGCGGTGCCCGCGGATCTCCGCTTCGTCCCGGACACCTCCCAGCGACAGCCGGACGAACTTGCGGTCGAGGGCCCGTGCGACGGAGCGTCCGAGCGAGGTCTTGCCGACTCCGGGCGGGCCGACGAAGCAGAGAATGGGACCCTTCAGCGTCTTCTTCAAGGCGTGCACGGCGAGGTATTCGAGGATGCGTTCCTTGACCTTCTCGATGTCGTAGTGGTCCTCGTCCAGGATCTGGCGGGACCGCTCGATGTCCTCCGCGTCCGAAGAGACGACGCCCCAGGGAAGGCCGGTCATCCAGTCGAGGTAAGTGCGGATGATGGCCGTCTCCGCCGAATCGGGGTGGCTGCGCTCCAGCCGCTTGATCTGCTTCTCGATCTCCGCGGCGGCCTCCGAGGGGATCTTCTTCTCGGCGACCAGCTCCCGGTAATGGGAGAGCTCCTCGTTGATCTCCTCCCCTTCTCCGAGCTCCTGCTGGATGGCGCGCAGCTGCTGGCGCAGGTAGTACTCGCGCTGCGACTTGTCCATCTCGCCGCGGGCCTGGGTCGAGATCTCCTGCTGCATGGTCAGGACGGTGATTTCTTTGGAAAGACTTTCGTTGACCTGGCGGAGACGGTCGATCGGGTCGACCGACTCCAGGATCTTCTGCGCATCCTCGAGCTTGAGATCGAGGTTGGACGCGGCCAAATCGGCCAGGCGCGCCGGGTCGTCGAGGTTGGCGGCGATGACCATGACTTCGGGAGAGATGTTTTTGCCGAGCGAAACC
>DATFTF010000443.1:0-5876 GCA_035262245.1 Thermoanaerobaculia bacterium | reverse complement strand
CAGTTCTGCCAGTAGAAGCCGGCGAAGCCCTGGAGGTCCGTCCGCATGTTGTCGACCCAGAGCTGGTTCACGTTGTCCACGGAGATGGTGAAGGGGACCTGGAGCTCCTCCCACTCCAGAGCCGCGGTGACCTTGTCCGGCTCGCGCTCGATGAAGTCGTAGTTGAGCCACTCGTGGTAAGGGCTCTTCGCGGCCTTGGCGGTGACCCGCAACACGTCGTCCTTGGGGTCGTACCAGAAGGCTCCCCAGTTGGCGGCGTCCTTGGAGAAGATGATCGTCCACTCCTCCTTGCCCGGGATCATGGAGAGCCCGTAGGTGCCGGCGGGGAGCGGCTGGCCCTGAACCTTGACTTCGTGCGTCGCGGTGAAGGTCGTGTTCTCGTTGGCGCCTGCTCGCCAGGGACATTCCTTGCATCCGTTGAAACCAAGATCCGACATGCCGTAGGGGACGAGCTCTCCCCAGATCTTCCCACGGCGGTCGTTCTTACCCCGAACGACATGGGGGCTGGAATAGTCGATCGTGACGCGAACCGGCCCGATCGCCTGAGTCACGGAGCCCCGCGGGTTGTCGCCACTCGGCGGAAAGGTCAGGCCCTGGGCACCGAAGAGCGGGACGGAAAGGCCTATCAAGGGGACCAAAGCCAAAACACCAGGACGAGCGCCGCGTTTCATGTGCAACCTCCTGTCGGCTGCCGAAAGGAGGCAGTCGACGCCGTCCTTCCAATACGATCCGGCGCGGGCCGAGGTTTTCGGCGCGAGGAGGACTTCGGTTGCCTTCGACGCGGGCCTACGGCTTGGGTGCGGGCGGCGGAAGCGCGAAGGCCGTGCTCTCGGCGGCAAAGCCGATCCGTTTGTGCGAGGAGTCGCAGAAGGGCTTGTTCTGGGACTGGCCGCACCGGCAGAGCGACACCGCCGTGCGGCCTGCGAGGTCGTAGCGATTCCCCGCTTCATCGACGATCGTGATGTTCTGCCCTTCCACTCGCAGCGGGCCGTCCTTGCGGGGCGTGATCTTCCAATCACTCATAGTCGTCCTCCGGAATCGAGCGGGACCACGCGATTCTAGCCGCGCTGCAGCCACGCTCCTGCCAACGGTCTGGACTATTCTGGATCCCATGAGCGATACCCACATTCGACGTTACGAGGCCCGGGCGCGATCGACCGACGTTTTCGGCCGCGTTCTCTGCTCCAGCCGCGACCACCACTTCGTCGTGGACGGGCCGGTCGGCAACGGCTGCCCCGGGCAAGCCGTCACGCCGGCGGAGATCTTTCTGGCCGGCGTCGCGGCCTGCGGCGTGGAACTGGTCGGCGTGATCGCGCGGGAGAAGGCCATCCCCCTCTCCGGCGTGCGCGTGGCCATCTCCGGGACGATGGACCGGTCCCGCCCGGTCCGCCCGGACGTGACCCTCTTTGAGACCGTGCGCCTCGAGTTCGAGCTCTCCGGCGTCAGCCGCGCGCAGGGGGAAGAGCTCGTGGCCGCTTTCCGCGGGCGTTGACCGCTCTTCGGAACGGTCGCGGTCGCGACCCCCGACGTGCAGATCGAGATAAAGACGAGCCCCTCCGAAGGGTGAACTCCCGCCCAACAATATATAAATTGTTAGACGGGGCTCGCCGCGGCCCGCGCGGGGATGGCATCCCGGAAGGCGCCTCGAACCGCGGCGCTTCCCAGGAGGGCGATCATGGTCGCCAGGCCGGCGCTGAACGCCAGACAGACCGCGAGCCAGACAACGAGCTCCAGACCATGCCGCGAATGGGCGGAAGACGCGGGCACGGCCGAGCCCGGGAGCGCGCCGGCGAAGACCGCGGCCATCAGCGCGCCCAAGCAGGCCACGTAGATCAGAGTCAGGACGCAGACCAGGCGCAGGGCCGGCCGTGCCCAGGAACGCAGACGCAGAAACTGCCAGGCCACGAGCAGAATGCCGGCCGCGACGACCGCGTGCGCCACGTTGATGGCCGTGAAGTGCTCGAAGAGGAGGGCTATCCACTCGCTTCCCTCGGGCCGGTGTCCGACCATCGATGCCACCAGCGGGAAAGCGGGCCGGATGGCTCTCCAGATGATGATGTTGACCAGGCTGCGTCCCAGGACCAGCATGCCGAGCGTCATCCAGACCCATCCGATGACAGTGACCGGCGTCGGGCGTTGCGCGTCGGGTTCGGGCATGGACACTCGGAGAGCCGCGAGAATATAGCGCTTTATTCGGCGCGCCGGCCCAACGGAGCCGGATCAATTGTGAATTGCCGGTTTTGGATTGTGAATTGGGCCGTCCATCGTTCGCCCAATTGACGATTCACAACTCCGCACTCAAGGGAAGATCGATGCCCCCGGCTCTCGTATCTGCGGCTGGAAGCGCCACAGGCTCGTGCGGAGCGAGATGCCCAGAGCCATGAGAGACCCTTCGCGGGTCCAGCCGGAGAAGGAAACGTCTCCGTCGAAGAGCAGGGGCACCCGCTCCAGGCTCGCCGTGGCGGGATCGAGCAGCGCGGCGCTGCGAAACCAGGAGTCCGGCGAGGTCACCGTCACGGCGATGCGGCCGTCCGGTCCCACCGCCGCCCCGGACAGGGGCGTGCCCGACAGCCGCAACGGTCCGGAGTGAAGGATCGGCAGCTGACCTCCCCCGCCGATGTAGGAACGGTAGAGTTTGATGCCGTCACGCTCGATGACCTGCGTGATCAGCGAAGGCGCGCCGTGCGGATCCACGGCCGCGCTGGTGGCCGGACCGAGCTTCTGGACCGGGCCGCCTTCGAGCGCCACGGAGAAGAGGGTCCCGGCGTCGACGTAGAACAACGTCTTGCCGTCGGGTGACGCGACGAGGCTCTGCGGCATGGCCCCGCGGGTGGACTCGATCCTTCGCACGATCCGCCCGTCGGGCACCGTCGCCACGGTGATCATCGAAGGCTGCCCGGGGCGCCCGGAGAGAAAAGCGATGAGACCGTCGCCGACGAGCGTGGCCGGGGGCGTGGCCTGCTCCGCCAGGTCCAGGAAGGGACGCAGCCGTCCGTCCATCCCCGATACTAAGAGGCGCCGGCGGCCGAGCACCTGGCTGGGAATCAGGACGCCGCCGTCGGAGAGCTGAAGGGGACTGGCCAGGAGATTGCCGGCGATCGTCGTGAGGCGCTCGGCAATGCCTCCAGACGGAGGGAACCGCAGAAGCTCGGCCGGGTTATCCAGCGTGCCGACGTAGACGCTCCCGTCCGCGGCGGCGTCCAGACTCCAGGACTTGCCGGTGACGGGAAAGAGAATCTTCCCCTGCTCGCCGCCCGCGGAGACCTCGACGATTTGCTGCAAGTCTCCGAACGTCGCCACCGCGAGGACCGAGCCGTCGCCGCGCACCGCCAGCGGCGGGGCGAGCGGAAGCTGGGGCGCGAAGCGCGCGGCTGTTCCCGACTCCAGGTCCAGGATGTAGACGTGGCGGGCCGGGTCGGCGTCGCCGGCGAGTTTTCCCCAGAAGAGCGCGCGGGCGCCGTCGGGGAACGCACGCACGCTCCAGGCCGCGGCCTCGGCGATGACTGCCGGTCCGACCGAAACGAGCTTCCCGGTATCCGGCCACAGACGATGGATCTGGAAATTCCGGGAGGCGTCGCGCTTGACGACCAGAAGGCTCCCGTCGGGCAATGCCTCGGGGCCCTGGGCCTCCTCGAGCACGAGGCGTTCTTCGCCTCCCAGCGGCGGCACGCTGTAGATACCGAGGGCCACATCCCTGACCCGGTCGAAGAAGAGCTTGTTGCCGTCGCGGGACCAGCAGACGCGCGTGACCGAACCCGGTTCGTCGCGCTTGGTCACGAGGGTCCAGTCTCCCGAGGAAGGCTTCATCACTGCGACTTGAGAGCGGTCCGCCGAGAGCGTGACGAAGGCCAGGGTCTGCCCGTCGGGCGAGAGCCGCGGCGCCATCACGCGCGTCATCGGTCCGGCGAGAAGGCTGGCCTTCCAGACCGGAGGCGGAGCCTCGACTTCCCGGCCGCGGAACCAATGGCCGATGAGAGCCCCGCCGGCGAAGAGAGCGGCTCCCAGGAGGAGGAGGAGAACGAACTCTCCCGTGCGGCGCACCCGGAGTCCGGCGGAGGAGCGCCTTTCTGTCTTCGCCGGCGCCGGCGTCGGAGCGGGCGCGGCCTGCGGAAGAACCTGGGAGGGACTCGGAACCTGGACCAGGTGCGAGACCCGCCGGTCCGGCAAATTCGAGACACGCCGGTCGGCGGCCTGCGGGAAATCGGCGATGTTGTCGCGGATCTGCTTGAGGTCGCGAGCGAGCTCCTTGGTCGAGGAGTACCGGTCCTCGGGATCCTTGGCCAAACACCGCTCGATCGTCCAGCGCAGCGGAGGCGGCACGCGGGGATTGATCTTGTCCAGCGGCTCGGGCTCGTCCTGGATGATCGCCGAGAGCGTCTGGATCGCGGTGGCCCGGTGAAAGATCTGCTTGCGCGTGAGCATCTCGTAGAAGATCAGGCCGGCCGAGAACTGATCGGAGCGGAAGTCCAGAGGCCGCCCGGACGCCTGCTCGGGCGACATGTAGTCGGGCGTCCCGAGAATGAATCCGGCCTGGGTCAGGGAGGCCTGCGCTTCCCCTTCGGCCGGCATCTCGCGCTTCTGCAACTTCGCCAATCCAAAATCGAGGATCTTGGCGAAGCCGTCGCGCGTCACCATGACGTTCTCGGGCTTCAGATCCCGATGGACGATTCCTGCCTGGTGCGCCTTGGCCAGCCCTTCGGCAATCTGCGCTGCGATATCCACCGCCCGCCGGATCGGAAGACCGGCCTCGATCAAGTGCCGCAGCGTCCAGCCCTCGATGAGCTCCATCGCCAGATACGGAGCGGAATCAGCTTCGCCGATCTCGAATATGGTGACGATGTTGGGATGGTTCAGGGCCGAAGCGGAACGGGCCTCCATGGCGAAGCGGGCCAGTCCTTCACGGTCGGAGAGGACGTGGCCGGGCAGGACCTTCAAGGCCACGCTGCGGCCGAGCCGCGAATCGCGGGCGCGATACACCTCGCCCATGCCGCCGGCTCCCAGCCGCTCCTCGATCTCGAAGGGACCCATGCGGGTGCCCGGGAGAATGAGCGCGATTTCGTGGTCCCCCTCCGACGGCGGCGGCGTCACGGCGCGCGGCCAGGCGGGCGCGGCGAGCCTGGGGTCCTCACTCATCGGCAGGGCCGCCTGCGGGAGGCGAGGACTGCCAGACGCTGACCCGATTGCGGCCGGTCTCTTTGGATCGGTAGAGCGAGCGATCCGCGGCTTCGTACAGGTCCTCCATCGTCACCAGAGCGCTCGAGATGCCGGCCACTCCGAAGGAGCAGGTGACGCCGAAACGGCTTCCGCCGTGTTCGAACTCGTATCCGGCCAGACGGGCCCGCACACGCTCGGCGAGAATCCGGGCCTGCTCGGGGACTCCTTCCGGGCAGAGGATCGCGAACTCCTCCCCGCCGACGCGGGCGAAGACCTGTTCGCGTCGCATCAGAGGGCGGGCGAGCTCGACGATCTTTTTCAAGACCAGGTCGCCGCAGAGATGGCCGTGCTCGTCGTTGATGAGCTTGAAGCGGTCGATGTCAAAGAGAATCAGAGACAGCGGGCGGCCGTAGCGCTGCGCCCGTCCGAACTCGCGGGCCATGTCCTCCTCGAAGCGGCGCCGGTTGGCGATCTCCGTCAGACCGTCGAGGATCACCAGATCGTGGATGGCCTGGTGGTAGGCGTTTTCGATGTCGCGCCCCTGGAGAAACTTGAAATGCGCCGCACCGACCTGGAAGCGGTCTCCGCTCTTCAAGACCCGGGGCTCCTCGATCCGCTCCTCGTTGACGAATGTGCCGTTGCGGCTGTCGAGGTCCTCCAGGATGACCGTCTCGTTGCGGTAGGAGAGGCGGGCGTGCTCGCGCGAAAGCGTCGTCACGTCG
>DATFTF010000442.1:0-5607 GCA_035262245.1 Thermoanaerobaculia bacterium | reverse complement strand
CGCTCCGGATCGTGGCGGAAGCGGTCCAGAAGCTCCTTCAAGTAGCGCACGCCGCCCCGCACGTTGGAGGCGGGCTCGAACGGCCTCCGCACGTCCAGCCGCCGGGCCGTGGCCGGCATGAGCTGCATGAGGCCGCGTGCTCCTTTGCGGGAGACGGCGTAGGGCTGATAGTTCGATTCGGCGCGGATGAGGGCCGAGACGAGAGACGCGTCCACGTTGTAACGACGGGCCTCGGAGTCGATCAGCGCATCGTAGGGAGTGTGGAACAGAGGCCGGCGTCCGGCGCGGTAGGACAGGTCATAGGCCGGAGAGTCCAGCGCGGCGGCCGGCAGCGCGGCGCGCTCCTCGGGAGGCGCCACCTCGTCGTCGACGATCCGCTCGATCCGGGACAGATCCACCCGGTAGCTTCCGCCGCCGGGAAGGCCGATTTCCAGCTCGTCGCCCACGACCCGGTAAGCCGCTGCCTTGACGACTCTTCCGTCGTCGAAGACCACGAGCTCGGCGCGGGCCGCCACGGCGAGCCCCGCCAGGGCCAGGCCGCACAGGCCGCGTCGAATCAGGGTCGGCACCCTGCCACGAACGGTTGGATCGGGTCCTCGCATTCCCGGTTCATTGTACGGATCGGCGGCCCGCCTTGCCACGACGCCCCCGCGTCGCGCGGGGGTGATACCGGTCGTAGACGGACCGGAGCCGCCCCCGGGAGACCTGCGTATAGACCTGAGTCGTCGCGATATCGGCGTGGCCGAGCATCATCTGGAGCGCCCGCAGATCGGCTCCATGCTCGAGCAGATGCGTGGCGAAGCTGTGGCGGAGGCGGTGAGGAGTCAGGCGCGACCGAATGCCGGCCTTCCGGCCATAGCCTTCGATGAGCTGCCAGAACCGCTGCCGGGTCATGGCCGCGCCGCGCGCGGAGAGAAAGAGCGCGGCGGCGCCGCGCGTGTCGTGTCCGGGCCGAGCTTCTTTCGCATAGCGGACGAGCCACTGGCCGGCGGAGGCGCCGAAGGGAACGATGCGTTCCCGCCCGCCCTTTCCGATCACCCGAAGGATCCCGGCGCTGAGGTCCACGGCATCGCGCGGAAGCCGGACGATCTCGGAGACCCGGAGCCCGGACGCGTAGAGGAGCTCGAGCATAGCCCGGTCCCGCAGACCCAGAGGCGTGGAGGCGTCGGGCGCGGCGAGAAGACGCTCGACCTCCGACTCCGAGAGTGTCCGTGGCAGAGCCAGCCCGACCTTGGGGCTCGCGAAATCCGCGGTGGGGTCCTGCTTGAATCCGAGATGCGCGCCGGCGAAGGCGTAGAAACCGCGCAGCGCCGAGAGCGACCGCGCCGCGGACTTCGCCGACAGCCCGCGAGCGCGCAACGCCTTCAAGTACCGGGAGAGATCGGTCCTGTCGCACGTCTCGGCGGCGCGGCGCGCCTCTCCCAGCCACCGGCCGAAGGCGCGCAGGTCCTCCCCGTACGCGATGACGCTCGCCGCGGACAGGCCGCGCTCCACGGCGAGATGATCGAGGTAGGTCGGGAGGTGGCGGGAGAGGAATTGATTCAAGATTTCAGATTCAAGATTCAAGATTCAGATCAGAGACCAATCTTGAATTTTGAATCTTGAATCTTGAATCACGACCGCACGAGTGTGGGCGTGAAGTGCTGCACCACCGAAAGAATCTCCTCATCGCTCAACACCTGGTCCGCTTCCTTGGCTCTCCGGAAAACCGCCTCGACCAGATCCGGCCGCGCCTCCAGGCCGTGATTCTCCAGCCAGCACTGCACGTTGGAGAGACCGCTCATGGGCCCGACCTCGATGATCTGTCGGGCGCCGACCATGCCGGCCGGGACGCCGGAGTAGACGCGGTCGGCGAGCCAGTCGTCCCCCTTCTTGCGCGCCTTGATGATGGCCGCGGCGTGAACCCCGGTGCCGGTGCGGAACGCGTCTCGCCCCACGACGGGATAGTTGTCGGGAATGGGGACGCCGGTCGCCTCGGAGACCATCGAGCAGTAATCGTGCAGGCGCGTGAGATCGCGGTCGATCCAGCCCAGGAGCTGCAGGTTGACGAGGAGCTGGTCCATGGGCGTGTTGCCGACCCGCTCGCCGATGCCGAGACCGCAGCCGTGCACGCGGTGCGCGCCCGCCTCGAGAGCCCACAGCGCGTTGGTCACTCCCAGCCCGCGGTCCTGATGGCCGTGCCAGTCGACTTTGACCTCCGGGTCGAGCTCCGAAACGACGCCGCAGACGAACTGGATGAGATTGCGCACTCCGTTGGGGGTGGCGTGGCCAACGGTGTCGCACACGCAAACGCGCCGGGCGCCCGCCCGGATCGCGGTCGTGTACATCCGCCGGATATCGTCCGGGTGCGCCCGCGTCGTGTCCTCGGTCACATACATGACCGGAAGCCCGGCCTTGACGGCCAGCGAGACCGCGTCCTCGGACAGGCGGAGCATCCGGTCGAGGTCCCAGTCCTCGGCGTACTGCCGAATCGGAGAGGAGCCGATGAAACAGGCGACCTCGATTGCGATCCCGACCTTTTGGGAGATCTCGATGATCGGCGTGATGTCCGCGGCGACGGTTCGGGCGGCGCAGTTGGGCCGGAGCCTCATTCCTCCGTCGACGATTTCGCGCGCCAGCCGGGTCACCGTCGCTACGACATGCGGTCCCGCTCCGGGCAGCCCGATGTCCGCGGAATCGATCCCCAGCGCCTCCATGAGGTGGAGGATCTCGATCTTTTTCTCGATGGAGGGGCTCTTGACCGAAGGGGACTGGAGACCGTCGCGAAGGGTCTCGTCGTCGAGCTCGACTTTGCCGCGGGCCGGCCAGGCCGCACCGCCGGCTCGGTTCCAGTCGTAGATCAGGTCCGACTCTGGCGGGTGCGAGGAGGCCATGTCAGCCCTCAAGTGTAATCCGCATCGGACCGGACCCCAAACCCCTTTGACCTATTTCCCCGTGAACCGGGCCGGCCGTTTCTCCAGGAAGGCGTTCATCCCTTCCCGCATGTCTTCCGTGGCCGCGCAGAGGCCGAAGAGAGTGGCCTCGAAGACCAGGGCCTCCGAGAGCGGCATTTCCACGCCCCTCCGGATCGCCTCCATGGCGTAGCGGCAGGCGATCGGGCCGTTGGCCGCGATCTTTCGGGCCAGGGCCACCGCCGCGCCGTGGGCCTGCCCCGCGGGCACGACCTTGTTGACCAGCCCCATGCGCTCGGCCTCCGCGGCGGTGATCCCCTTTTCCGCCGTGAGGATGAGCTCGTAGGCGCGGGCTCGCCCGACCAGTCGGGCCAGGCGCTGTGTGCCGCCGTAGCCCGGCAGGATCCCCAGCGAGGTTTCCGGCAGCCCCATCCGCGCCGTCTCCGCCGCCACGCGGAGCGTGCAGGCCATGGCAAGCTCGAGACCGCCCCCGTAGGCGAATCCGTTGATGGCGGCAATCGTGGGGATCTTCGAGCCCTCGAGGAGGGCCACGACCTCCTGCCCGCGAAGCGCGTGTTCGCGCCCCTCGAGCGGCGTCAGGCGTGAGAGCTCTCCGATGTCTGCGCCGGCGATGAACGCCTTTTCGCCGGCGCCGGTGACGATCAGGCAGCGCAGCGCCGGATCCGAATCCACCGCCCGGAGCGCGGAAGCGAGCTCTTCCATCACCTGGGAGTTCAGGGCATTCAACTTCTCCGGACGCTGAACGGTGATCGTGCGGATGCCGTCCGCCGTCGCGATGCCCACAAAATCGGTCACTTCCCCTCCCCGTATTCGTAGAAGCCGCGTCCCGACTTGCGGCCCAGCCGCCCGGCCAGGACCATCCGCTTCAAGAGCGGCGGCGGCGCGAAGCGCTTCTCGCGGTACTCGTTGAACATGATCTCGGCGATGAAATAGGTCGTGTCGAGGCCGACGAAGTCGAGCAGCTTCAGCGGCCCCATGGGATGCCCGCAGCCCAGCTCCATCCCCTTGTCGATGTCTTCCCGGCTTCCGACCCCTTCTTCCAGCGCCCGAACCGCGTCGAGGAGATAGGGAACGAGCAGCCGGTTCACGACGAAGCCGGAGTTGTCCTGCGCCCGGATCGGCTCTTTGCCGAGAGCGCGGGCGAAGTCGAGAACCGCCTCTTCCGTCTCTTTCGAGGTGGCGATCGTGCGCACCACTTCCACGAGCTTCATGACCGGGACGGGGTTGAAGAAGTGAAGACCCGCGAACCGGTCCGCCCGGCGCGTCACCGCGGACATCTCCGTGATCGTCAGGGAGGAGGTATTCGAGCAGAAGATCGTCGTCGGCTTGCAGAGGCGGTCGAGCTCGCGGTAGGTCTCCTTCTTCAGATCCAGATTCTCCACGATGGCCTCGACGACGATGTCGCAGTCGGCAAGGTCTTCCAGCCGGGTCGTCGGCTTCAAGCGCGCCATCACGGCGTCGCGCTCGGAACCCGCGAGCTTCCCCTTCTCCACCGCCCGGGCCATCGACGCCTGGATCCGGGAGATTCCCTTGCCGATCAGGTCTTCGTTCACTTCTCGAACCGCGGTGTCGTAGCCCGCTCGGGCCGCGACCTCGGCGATGCCCGCCCCCATCAGTCCCGCTCCCAGCACTCCGACCTTGCGAATCGTCATTCGGTCGACTCCTTCGTTGCGTCGCTCGGCGTTGAAGCTTCCGCCGGCGCCGTCGGCTGCAGAGGTTCCTCCCGGCTGCCGGGGTCGTCGGGCACGGCCTGGCCGCAGAAGGCCCGCAGAGTCAAGTCCGGCGTCAGTGTCGGGCCGGCCATCGCGACCAGCGGAGAGTGCGGCGCCACGACGATCCATCCCGCCGACAGCCAGTGAGAGAGAGCCAGGCGGCAGAGGCCGCCGTCGTTCAACGTCACCAGCACGCCGTTCAAGTCGGCGGATCGCTTGGTCTTGAGCTCGGAAAGAAAGGCGTCGACCGCCGCGGTGCGGACCGGGAACTCCAGAATCCGTTCGCTCCAGTCCAGACGCCGCTCCCGCCTCTCAGGCGGCCTCGAGCACGACGGCGATCCCCTGTCCGCCGCCGATGCACGCGCCGGCCAGTCCGTAGCGCGAGCCGCGCCGCCGCATCTCCCTGGCCAGCGTCAGCGTGCATCGGGTGCCGGTGGCTGCCAGAGGGTGCCCCAGGGCGATCGCGCCGCCGTTGACGTTCAGCTTCTCCCGATCCAGGCCGAGCTCGGCGACGACGCCGAGGATCTGTCCGGCGAAAGCCTCGTTGATCTCCCAGAGGTCGATTTGATCGGCCTTGAGATCCGCGTGAGCCAGCGCCTTGCGCGCCGCCGGCGCCGGTCCGATGCCCATCAGCTCCGGCTCGCACCCCACGGCGGCCCAGGAGACCAGGCGCGCGAGGGGACGGCCGCCGCGGGCGCGCGCGCGGGCGCCGCTCGTGACGACGACGGCTGCCGCTCCATCCACGATGCCCGAGGCGTTGCCGGCTGTGACCATCCCTCCCTTTCCGAAGGAGGGGGGCAGCGCGGCGAGCGCTTCGAGCGTCGTGTCCGGCCGCATGTGATCGTCCCGCGAGACGGTGACCGTCTTCTTGCCCGACTTGACCTCCACGGGCACGACTTCTTCCGAGAGACGGCAGGATGCCCAGGCTTCCGCCGCGCGCTTCTGCGACGAGAGCGCATAGGCATCCTGGGCCTCGCGGGTCA
>DATFTF010000441.1:0-6832 GCA_035262245.1 Thermoanaerobaculia bacterium | reverse complement strand
CTCGCGGGTCGCCGACTTCGGAGTCTTCGTTCAGATCGACGGGCTGGTCGAGGGCCTGATGCACGTGTCGGAGACCGGTCTGCCGCGAGGCGCCAAGCCCCAGGAGCACTTCCACGAGGGGGAACCCATCCGCGCCCGAATCCTGCGCGTGGACGACGCGGAGATGAAGATCGGCCTCTCGGCCGTCCCGGCGCAGCCGGCCGCCGAGGCGCCCGCGGCAGCGGCGGCGCCGGCGACTGAGGCCCCCGCCGAAACGCCGACGGAAGCCCCGCCGCCCAAGAAGAGGCGCACGCGGAAGAAGGCCGACGACGCTTCCTCCGAATAGTAGTCAGCTGTCGGTCGACGATGATGCAGGAGACGCCGGAATGACAAAAGCCGAGCTGATCGAGCGCGTGGCCGTGGCGACGGATGTGACAAAAAAGCAGGCGGAAGCCATCGTGGACACGGTCTTCGACGCCATCGTCAAGTCCCTCAAGGATGGCCAGAAGATCGAGCTGCGCGGATTCGGCTCGTTCCGGCTGCGGGAGCGCGGCGCCCGGATGGGACGCAATCCCAAGACCGGCGTCAAGGTCGCCGTCCCGGCAAAGAAGATTCCCTACTTCAAGCCGGGAAAGGAATTGAAGGAGCTCATCAATCGGTAGCCATGCCGGTTAGCCCGGACGTCCTGTTCGCGCCCTGGCGCTACGAGTACCTCGTGTCGGACAAGTCCAGCCAGTGCATTTTCTGCGAGGCGGCCGTTTCGCGCGACACGGAAGATTCGCTCGTGGTGTATCGCGGAAAGAAAGTCTTCGTCATCCTGAACCGCTATCCGTATACCAACGGCCACGTGATGGTGGCGCCCTACCGGCATGAGGCCACGCTCTCCTCGTCGGACCCGGAGACGCTGACCGAGCTGATCCGGACTGTGGCGCGCGCCGAACGCATCCTGGCCGCCGAATTTCACACCGACGGGTTGAATATCGGAATCAACCTGGGCTCCGCGGCCGGAGCCGGCGTGCTCGACCACTACCACGTTCATGTCGTTCCTCGCTGGAAGGGGGACACCAACTTCATGACGGTGACCGGCGGAATCCGCATCGTTCCCGAAGAGCTGTCGGCCACGCGGCGGCGCCTGGCGCCGCTTTTTGCCGGAGGAGAGGCTTGAGCCGAGAGCAGGACTCCGCCTCCGGCCTCTGGATCGCCGTGGCTCTGGCCTGGGTCTTTCCCGGCCTGGGGCACTACTACCTCGGCCGCCGCGGTCGCGCCCTGCTGTACGCGGCGCTGGTGACGCTGATGTTTCTGTTCGGACTGTCGTTCCAGGGGCGGCTCTATTCGCCGGAGCAGGGCGCTCCGCTGACGCTGCTGGCCACGTTTGCCGTGTTCGGATCGGGACTCCTGAACATTGCCGGCCGGCTCCTGGTGGAGAATCCGCACGGCGCGATTCTCGCGGTGACCTACGAGTACGGCTGCGCCTTTCTTCTCACCGCCGGCCTCATGAACCTTCTTCTCATGCTGGACGTCTACGACATCGCAGTGGGCAGGAAATCATGATCTTCCCGGCGGCACTTTTCCCCACCGATCACTTTCTGATCATGACCCTCTACGCCCTGCTCGTCTCGATCTTCTTTTCCGTGCTGTGGGCCGGCGACCGGGCCGAAAGGATCCGCCTCTTCGCCAAGATCTTCGGGGCCCTGGTATTGGGAGGTCTGGCGGTGGCGTGGCTGATGTATCCGTTTCCGAAGTGAACATCGGGAAACGGGAAATGGGAAGCGGGAAACGCCGGTGACGGGGAGGACCCTCTTGTCGTTTTCCGTTTGCCGTTTTACGTTTCACGCCTGATGTGCGGCATCTTCGGATGGATCTCCTCGGAACGCATCGAGCTCTCCGCGGTGGAGCGGGCGCTCGGGACGCTCGTCCGCCGCGGTCCCGACGGAAGCGGCATCTGGGCGTCCCCCGACGGCCGGTCCTCTCTGGCCCACCGGCGGCTGGCGATCCTGGACACGTCGGTGCGCGGCGAGGAGCCCTCGGTCTCGCCGGACGGGGCCTCGGCGTTCATCCACAACGGCGAGATCTATAACTTTCGCGATCTGCGGGGGCGGCTGGAAGGCGCGGGGGAGCGATTCCTTTCCCAGAGCGACGGGGAGGTGGCCCACCGCCTCCTGCGGTCCCAGGGCCCCGGCGCCCTGGCTCAGATCGAAGGGATGTTCGCGCTCGCCCTCTGGAACGATCGCGAGCGCCGGCTCCTGCTGGCGCGCGACCGCATCGGGATCAAGCCTCTCTACTGGGCTCGCGTCGGGCAGGGCCTCGCCTTCGCTTCGGAGCCCAAGGCCCTTCTGACCCTGCCCGACATCGCGGCGCGGCTGGACCGCGCGGCCCTTTCGGATTTTCTCTCCTACGGATACGTTCCTCACGACCGCTGCATCTTCGCCGGGATCTCCAAGCTTCCACCCGCCCATCGGCTGCTGTACGACCGGGACAGCGGCCGCATCGACGTGGCCGCCTACTGGGCTCTGGAGCGGCAAGATGTCCGGGACGGTCCGGAAGAGATGCGGGCCCGGCTCGACGGCGCGGTGCGTTCCCATCTGGTCTCCGACGTGCCCGTGGGCGCCTTCCTCTCCGGAGGGCTCGACTCGTCGACCGTGGTGGCCCGGGCGGCCCATGCGGAGCCGGGGATGCCGACCTTCACCGTGGCCTATCGGGACGGAGACCAGAGCGACCTCCACCACGCCCGCATCGCGGCGAAGGCCTTCGGCACCCGCCACCACGAGAGCTCGCTCGAGATCGGCGACCTCGGGCGGGCGCTCGCGCGGGCCGCCGAGGTCTACGACGAGCCCCTCTACGACTCGAGCGCGCTGGCGGTGGCGGAGGTGGCCGCTCTGGCGCGGCCCGAAGTCAAGGTCGTGCTCACGGGCGACGGAGGGGACGAGATCTTCGGCGGCTACGGCTGGCACGAGACGGTCATGCGTTACGAGGGAGTCCGGGGGCGGCTGGGGGTGGCGCGGCCAATCATGGCCGCCCTCGGTCGCGCCCTTCTCGACCCTCTGGCTCAACGGCCCCGATGGGCGCGCCTGGCCGGCTCGGCCCGTCTGACCGGGCGCGCGTTTATCGACCGTTACTTTCCCGTCCGCGGCTTCTTCAGCGCCCCGGAGCAGGAGCGCGTTCTGGGGAACACGGCGGGAGACCCGGCCTGGCTCTTTCGGAAGTTCGACCGTCCGGATCTCCCGCTGGCTCATCGCCTCCTCTTTCTCGATCTCCACACATACCTTCCGGACAACGGCCTCATGCAGGTGGACCGGTCCACAATGGCCGTGGGCCTGGAGGCTCGGGTTCCGCTGCTCGACCGGCAGCTCGTGGAGTATGCCTTCTCGCTTCCTGCCGACCGGATCGTGCGTCCCGGCGACACCAAGATCGCTTTTCGCGAGGCCATCGGGCCCTGGCTGCCCGAGGCGATCCTGACCCGCAGCAAGACCGGATTTTCCCCCCCCTTCAAGCGCTGGGTATCGGGGCCGAGCCGGCCGGCGGCCATGGCCCTTCTGGAGCACGGAGATCTCGCCGCCGACGGCCTGCTGCGTCCCCGGGCTCTCCGCGCGATGGTCGAAGGGAGCACGCAGCGCCGCAACAACAAGCTGTGGCTTCTGCTCAATTTGGAAGCCTGGTACCGGCGGTGGATCCGCGGCCGCCGGGAGGGGGAGCGGGAGTCTACCGCCGCGTAGCACGTCGCCTTCGCGGAGTTCGTCGTCTGCGCCTTTCGGCGCACCGGCGTTTGGCTCGCCCAAGGGGCTCGACCAAACGCCTGACTCCTCGCTCCGCTCCGGCTCCCGCGGCGCGAGTCGTTTCGCGGATCCAGTCCGCGAAACTTGGTCGCGCCGCGAAAGCGCGACGGGAGCTTTGCCCCGAGTGCTCAGCCGGAGCGAAGGCAAAGGGTCAGGCCGGCGGTCGAGGCCCTTTGGCCGAGCCGCCGGCCGGTGCGCCGAAGGCGCAGACCCTTTTCCGTAGCGAAGGCGACGTGGAGTTTACTCGGACGGGCTCCTCACCGGCGCGGCGTGAAACTCCTGGACCGCGGCGATCACCGCGTCGACGTCCCCGTCGGCGAGACCCGGAAACATCGGCAGCGACAGAGTGGTCTTCGCCAGGGCCTCGGATTCCGGAAGCGACGGAGGCGTCCCCATCCCGGCCATCGCCGGCTGCAGATGGTTCGGGATGGGGTAGTGCACGCCGCTCTCGATCCCCCGCGCCTTCAGGTGGCCGCGGAGGCGATCGCGCGTCTCCGAATCCGGCAGGCGGATGGGGTAGAGGTGGTACGCCATCCGCGTCCCGGGACGCTCCGGCGGACAACGGATTCCTGACAGGAGCGCGAAGGCCGCGTCGTAGCGCCGCGCGATGGCCCGGCGCCGCGACACGAACTCCTCCAGAAGGGCGAGCTGCTTGCGTCCGACGGCGGCCTGGACCTCGTTGAACCGCAGGTTGTATCCGACGACGGCGTGGGTGTACTTGTCCGTACGGCCGTGGTCGCGCAGGAGCCGCACCCGGCGGGCCAGCTCGGCGTCGTCGGTGGTGACCATGCCGCCGTCCCCGAAGACGGTCAGGTTCTTGGAGGGGTAGAAGGAGAAGCAACCGGCGCGGCCGATGGATCCCACGGCCTTCTCGCCGAGGCGCGCGCCGTGGGCCTGGCAGCAGTCCTCCACAATCCATATATTGTGTGACGCCGCGAGGGTCTGTAGCCCGGAGAGGTCTGCCACTCCGCCATAGAGATGCACCGGGACGATCCCGGCCGTCCGAGGCGTGATCCGGCGCGCCGCGTCGGCCGGATCGATGGCCGCGAAACGGTCGATGTCGACAAAGACCGGCCTGCCTCCGGCGTGCACGATTCCTTCCACCGTGGGAAAGGCGGTCATGGAAGGGACCAGGACCTCGGCGCCGGAGGTGATCCCGACGGCCAAGAGCGCGAGCTGAATCGCGGAGGTGCCCTGAGACACGGCCACGGCGTGGCGCACGCCGACGGAGCGGGCGAATTCGTCTTCAAAGGCCCGGGTCTCGGGACCCAGTATGAAGACGCCGGAGTCGACCACGTCGAGCATCGCCTGCTTCATGGCCGGCGTGACCGTGGCCCGCGAGAGAGGGATCATCGTCTCATGCGTTGCCGGGTTCCGCGGAGATCCCCGTCCGGCCGAGACGCACGTGCCGCGGCGTGAAGGGCAGGCGCACCTCGTCGCCGGAGTCGATGGACTCGTAAATGGCCACGATGGCTTCCAGCGTCTTGCGCCCTTCCAGTCCGTCCACCGTGGGACCGTGGCCGCTGGCGATCGAGGCGAAGACGTCGCGGTAGAACTCGTGGTGACCGAAGCCATACACGTCCGGGGGGTTGGTGCGGTAGCGTTCGAGAACTCCCGCGTCCTCCGGCCGTTCGTCCGCGAAGCGCCAGATCTTCATCTCGTTCATCGCCACGCCACCCACTTCCACGGTGCCGTTCTCTCCCAGAACGGAGATCGATCCCAGATCCGTGGGGCGCGCGGCGGTGGTCGCCTCGACGACTCCGACGGCACCGCTGGCGAATCGGAGGAGAGCGACTCCGGTGTCCTCCGCTTCGATGGAGACGAGGCGGCGGGCGCTCGAGGCCACGACCGACTCCACGGGCCCCATGATGGAGACCAGCATGTCGATGTGATGGGAGGCCTGGTTGGAAAAGACGCCGCCGTCCATGGCCCATGTGCCGCGCCAGGAGGCCTGGTCGTAGTAATCCTGACGCCGGCACCAGCGGACGCGAACTGTCCCCAGGACGAGTTTGCCGAAGCGTCCCTGGTCGACGGCCTCCCGCAGCTTCAGGATCGGGAGGTTGAATCGGTTCTGCTGAACGACGAAGAGCCGCGCGCCGGCAGTGTCGCACACCTCGATCATGCGGTCGGCGTCCTCCAGGCGGAGAGCCATCGGCTTTTCGACGACGATGTTGGGCACGCCGGATCGCGCGGCGAGCACGACGTTTTCGGCGTGGATTCCCGAGGGGGTGCAGATCGCCACCAGGTCGGGACCCTCCGAGGCGATCATTTCCCCGATTCCGGTGTAGGCGCGGGCCCCGTGGCGCGCGGCGAAGGCCTCGGCGCGGCGGGCGTCCGTGTCGACGCAGCCGGAAAGCAGCATGCCCTGGAAACTCGCCAGCAGGGCCGCGTGCCGCGCCCCGATCCGGCCGCAGCCGACAAGCGCGGATTTCACACCAGTCGGAAATCCCGGCTCGTGCGCGCGATCCGCGCCGGGGGGCGCGTCGCCGGGAGTGGGCCTGTCATTCGAACCGAGACGGCTCAGAGGGCCGGGAATGCATTTGATTTAATGGGACGCGATTGTACCTGCTTTTCTCATCCGGCGAAGCGTCCGGCGACCTTCTGGGATCGCGCCTGCTCGCCGCGCTCCGGCGACGGCGGCCCGCGCTGGCCGCCTACGGCATGGGAGGAGCGCGGCTCGCCTCCCAGGGGCTGGAAAGGGTCGCCGCCTCGGAGGACGTTTCCGTGGTCGGCTTCTTCGAGGTGCTGGAGAAAGCGCCCCGCCTCGCGGGCGCCTTCCGGAATCTGACTCGGGCGGCCGCGCAAAGGCCGCCCGACGCCGCCATCCTCATCGATTTTCCCGACTTCCACGCCCTGCTGGCGCGCCGCCTGCGCACGGAAGGCGTGCCTCTGATCTACTACGTCAGTCCCCAGGTCTGGGCCTGGAGGCGAGGCCGCGCTCGGTCGATCGCTCGGCGCGCCCGCAGGATCATCACCCTGTTCCCCTTCGAAGCCGACATATACCGCCGGCTGGGGGCCGATGCCTTGTGCGCCGGGCACCCGCTGGTCGACGATGTGCGCGAAGGGCTCGCGCGCCCTTC
>DATFTF010000440.1:0-2736 GCA_035262245.1 Thermoanaerobaculia bacterium | reverse complement strand
GAGCGGGTCTTCCGTCTCCTGGGGATCTCGCCGGAGGAGGGGCGGCACCGCTTCGGCTTTCTCCTCGACGCCTTCCGCTACGGCGCCCCGCCGCACGGAGGCATCGCGCTGGGCCTCGACCGGATCTGCGCGCTCGCCGCGGGCGCCAGCTCGATCCGGGACGTAATCGCGTTTCCCAAGACGACGTCGGGCCTTGACCTGATGATGAAGGCCCCTTCGGACGTCGCGCCCGAGCAGCTGGCCGACCTCGGCGTGGCCCCGGTGAAGCCCTCGCGGCCGTGAGATCTCTCCGCTCGATCTCCTGCGGCGGGGAGAGCGTGGCGTGGATCGGGCCGGGACTCCTCGACCAGGCGGCGTCACGGCTCCCCTCGGACTCCGGGCGCTTCCTGCTGGTTTCCTCGGCCGGGCCGGCCGCGCCCGCCGAGCGCATACGCTGCGCGCTCGCCGATCGGCTCCTGCTCGATCTGCGCATCGACGACCGCGAGGAGTCCAAGACGCTGGAAGCTGTGCGTGCCATCGCTGACGCCGCTCTGGAGGCGGGCGTGCGGCGGGACGACGCCTTCGTGGCCGTCGGCGGCGGCGTCGTTTCGGATGTCGTGGGATTCGCCGCGGCCGTGGTGCTGCGCGGCGTGGCCTGGTCCGCGGTGCCGACGACCACCGGCGCGATGGCGGACGCGGCCGTCGGCGGCAAGACCGGCGTCGACACTCCGGCGGGCAAGAACCTGCTGGGCGCCTTTCACCCTCCCCGCGCGATCCTCATCGACCCCGCCGCCCTGGAGACCCTCCCGGATCGTGATTACCGGGCCGGGCTGGTCGAGGCGTTCAAGGCTGCCTGGATCGCCGACCCGGCTCTGTCCGACGCCGCGGAGGCTTCGGCGAAAAGGATCCTGGCGCGGGAGGAGGGCAGTCTCCTCGATCTCATCGCCGGCGCCGTGCGCATCAAGGCCTCGATCGTGACGGAGGATCTGCGCGAAGGGGACCGCCGGCGGCTCCTGAACTTCGGCCACACGCTGGGCCACGCTTTCGAAGCGGCCGGAGGGTACCGGGCGCTCCGCCACGGCGAGGCCGTGGCCTGGGGGATCGCCGGCGCACTGGAGATTTCGGGCCGGCGGGCGGGTTTGCCGGCCCCCGACGCGGAGCGCGTCCGGCGCGCGCTCGAAAAACTCGGGCCGTTTCCCGAGCCGGACCGCGATCCGGACCGTCTCGCACCCTATCTGCGGCGGGACAAGAAGTCGACCGCGCACGGTCTGGCGGGCATCCTGCTCGAGCGGATCGGCCAGGCTCGCGTCGAGCCGGCGATTCCCATCGAGGAATGGCTCGATGCGGCGGCGACTGTGAGTTTAAAGTCTAAGGTCTAAAGTCTAAAGCGAATATATCAAATATGCTATAGCCTTAGACCTTAGACCTTAGACCTTAGACCTTAGACCTTAGACCTTAGACCTTAGACCTTAGACCTTAGACCTTAGACCTTAGACCTCACCTGAGTCGGAACTCCACCGTCACCGTGAGGTAGACCCTCACCGCGAATCCGTTCAGGGTCGCCGGCGCGTAGCGCCAGCGGGACACGGCTTCCATCGCGGCAGCGTCCAGGAGCACGTTGGCCGACTTGACCAGGTGCAGATCTTCCACGTTCCCGTTCTTCCCGATGATCGCCTGAAGGATGACGACCCCTTCGATCCGAGCCTTGCGCGCGACCTCCGGATAGGGAGGCTCGATGCGCAAGACGAGGCGTGGTTCGGCGACGCTGCCTCCCGGCCGGTAGGGGCGCTCATCGTCGCCCGGGTTCGGTCCGTCCTTTCCGTGGGAGTCGGCCATTCCGCCGGGCCGCCCGTCAAGCTCGCCGCGCGGATCGCCCAACGGGGTAGCGGCCACATCGCTCGTCCCCTTGTCGTCCTTCTCGGAAGACGGGTCGGCGGCCGTCTCGTCCGAGGCGCTCGCGTCGGAATCCTCGACATCGGTCTCGGAGGCGCGCTCGGCCCGGTCGGCTCGAACCACCTCGGTGGTAGTGGCCGAGCCCGACTGGTCCCCGAGAGGGAGCGGGGGGGCGCTCCCTTCGAGGAAGACGACCGGAATCGGCGGGTCCGACGCGCCAGGAGCGGACTGGATCGAGAGCCAGGCGGCCACGCCCACGGCCAGGCCGTGGAGAGCGATCGAAAGGGGGAGGGACCACACCCGAACATTGGTCCGAAGGCTCCCTGAAGCGGACAGGCGCGCGGCGGTCTCGAACATGGTATCGGTCTCCAACCCATTGAGACACCAGTGGAAGAAAGGAGTTCCCGGTCCGTCTCGGGGTTCCGAGGGGCCCGCGCCGGGCTATAATGGAAACCCGTGCCAATTCCGGCGTCGGTCATGAGCGATGCGGGCTGAGCGCCGAATTCGCCTCTTTGTCCTCCTGTGCGGCGGGCTCGCGCTCGCCGCCCTGGTTCCCCTTTTGATCTCCGACGGCGTCCTGATCCGGCGCAACCGCCGGGCCCTGGAGACCTTGGAGGAGAAGTACTTGACGCGCTCCTCCTCGGCTCTGGCCGACCACGTGGCGGCCTTCTACGCGTCCTGCCGCGAGGGTCTCAAGGGAGCCGCCGACTCCCTGCGTCTGGCGGGGGAGCTCTCCGGACGAGAGCCCTTTACCTCTCCCGACGCCCCGCGGATCCTGGATTCCGTCCTGTCCAGCCGGCCGCAAATGCTGGCCCTGCGCGGGATCAACTTCGACGGCCAGGGCAGCTTCATCGGGCCGGAGCT
>DATFTF010000439.1:0-4345 GCA_035262245.1 Thermoanaerobaculia bacterium | reverse complement strand
CGGTTGCTTGGGAGAGTCAGAGTCTTCCATGGTCTCCCTTCGGCGGCCGTGCGGACCAGCCCACGATCATGGAGCGGAAGGTGTCCCAGCCGTCGGCGAATACGAGAATCACGTGCGGAATGACGAACGCCGCGAACGCGACCATCACGGCGAAGTGGACGATGCGGGCGCCGTTGTAGTTTCCAAACAGGCGCTCGAGCCAGGGAAGCTGCGCGGGCTTGTGCATCGCCCAGCCGGAGGCGATAGCCAGCAGGGCGAGAACCGGCATCGAAAAGTAGGCTCCCCGCTGCAGCGCGTTGTATTTGCTTCGGACCTCCGGGTGCGGCCAGGGGCGCCGGAGGATCTTCGCCGGCACGACCCCGGCGTAGTAGCGCATCATCCGCAGGCTGTCCACGAAGTCCGACCGGCGGGGGAGGAGCGCGCGCCAGCCGCCTCCGGCGAGCAAGCCGATGAAGTAAAGCGCCCCATTGGCCATGAACAGGTAGACAAAGAGCCAATGGAGCCGCAGCGCCGAGGCCAGCTGGAAGGTGCCGATGCCGAGATGGTCGTAGATCCACGTCTGCGGATGAGGCGAGGGCGCAACGCCGGGGACATGGCGGACGATCCAGATGCCGAGGTCGGCCAGGTAGTCTGACGAACCGGTCGAGCGGTCCGGTGCGTGAAGAAAAACCGGCGAGGCCCAGTAGATCGAGATGCCGGTCACGATCAGGGCCGCGAGGATCGGCACGTTCAACCAGTGAGACAGCCGCACCAGGGCGTGGTGCTTGGGAACGACCAACCGGGTCTGGGCAGTGCTCGCTGTGCGTGAGGCGGCGACGGCTTCCATCGGTCTTCTGATTCTAGCTTCAGCCCGGAGTTTGGATGCCGGTTCGACCCGGACGTTTCAGGCTTGAGCGCAAATCGGCTGCGGCTACCATGGCGGCGGGCAGGATGAGCAAGAGACCCGCGATCGTCCGGGACTCCTCGCCTGCGCCGTCTCTTGTCTTCTGGCCTCGCGTACCCGTCGCTCCGGCGATCCCCGGGATTGCCCCAAGGGACGATTTCGAAGCGGCCTCAACTGTGGGATACGTTTCCTCCATCAGAAGAGGAATCGACGATGCTCCAAATCAGACCTCGTTCTGAATCGAGTCGCCGGCCCTTCAAGACTGTCCTCGCCATAACCTGTCTGATCCTTCTCGTTCCGGGAGAAGGCGCCGCGCTTCTCGCGCAGCAGCCAACGGCGGCCCCCGCGGCGTCGGCCCAGGCGAAGACGCTTGCGCCGGAGCAGCTCGATTCGCTGGTCGCGCCGATCGCGCTCTACCCGGACGCGCTGTTGGCGCAGACGCTCGCGGCTTCCACCTACCCGCTCGAGATCGTCCAGCTTCAGCAGTGGCTGGAGAAGAATCCCAATCTGAAGGACAAGGCCCTCGCGGACGCGGTCGCCAAGGAGCCGTGGGATCCGTCCGTCCAGTCGATGGCGGCGTTTCCGGATGTGGTGAAGCGGCTCGGGGACGACGTCGCCTGGACCACCGATCTCGGCAACGCCTTCCTGGCCCAGCAGTCCGACGTCATGGACGCCGTACAGCGGATGCGGAAAAAGGCGTCGGACAAAGGAACGTTGAAGTCCAACGAGCAGCAGAAGATCGAAACCCAGGTCATCGAGAAGAAAGAAGTCATCGTCATCGAGTCCGCGCAGCCGGACGTCATCTACGTTCCTTCCTATGACCCGGTCGTGGTCTACGGCCCGGCGCCTTACTACCCGTATCCGCCGATCTACTATCCCTACTACCCGTGGGGCGGCGCGTTCATGGCCTTCGGTTTCGGCGTGGCGATGGGCGCCTTCTGGGGCGGCGTGTGGGGCGGCTGCGGCTGGGGAAACAACACCATCAACATCAACAACAACAACAATTTCAACCGGGTCGAGCACAACCGCGGAGACCGGGGACAGGGCAACCGCGGCGACCGTGGGCAGGGCAACCGCGGCGACCGGGGCCAGGGGAATCGGGGACAGGGAGGCCGCGGACAGGGCGGCAATTGGAGTCACAACCCGTCGCACCGCGGCGGAACGCCCTACGGAGACCGCGCGACCGCGAACAAGTTCGGAGGAAACGCCCGCGGCGACTCGCTCGCGAAACGGCAGTCGGGCGCCCGGCAGCGCAACGCGCAGACGGCGGCCAGAGGCGGCCCCAGCGTTTCGAATCGGGCGGCGGGCGCCGGGAGCCGCGGCGGCGGTGTCTCGGATCGCTCCGCCGGCGCCGGCAGCCGCGGCAGCGGCGTTTCGGACCGATCGGCAGGCGGCGGGCGAGGCGGCGGCGACTTCAATCGGACCGGAAGCAGCGACCGGATCGGCAACCGGGACATGGGCGGCGGCGGCTCTCGGGGCGGCGCGAGCGGCCTGGGCGGACGCCCTTCGGGCGGCTTCAGCGGCAGCTCGGCACGGTCCTCGAGCTCGCGCGGATCGTCGAGTTTCGGCGGTTCCCGGGGCGGCGGCGGTCGAGGCGGCGGCGGCGGAAGGAGGAGATGAGCGCCATGGTCACGAAATCCCGGCACCAGTGGCTGTTTTTCTCCATCGTCGGCGCGGCACTTCTCTGCGCCTCGGCTCTCCCCAGCGCGACCGCCGCCACGCATCGCACGTTCGCGAGCGCGCAGGCCGCGGCCGACGCCCTCGTCGCCGCATCATCGAACGACGATGTTCCGGGACTCCTGGAAATCCTCGGGCCCGAGGGGAAAGATCTCATCGTCAGCGAGGATCCTGTTCTCGACAAGAACGTCGCGGCGGAATTCGCGAAGCTGGCGAACGAGAAGATGGCGATCGTCCCGGACAAAGCGAACCCGAAGAAGGCCATGGTGATCGTCGGCCCGGATGACTGGCCGCTGCCCATCCCGCTCGTCGAGCAGGAAGGCAAATGGAAATTCGACACGGCCGCCGGAAAGCAGGAGATCCTCCTCCGGCGCATCGGCCGCAACGAGCTCGACGCGATCGAGATCTGCAACGGATACGTCGAAGCTCAGGAGGAGTATGCCTCCGAGCCGCGCGGCGGCGCGAAAATCAACCAGTATGCCCAGCGCGTCATTGGGAACGCCGAAAAGCAGGACGGCCTGGCCTGGCGGGACGCGGACGGGACCTGGCGGGGACCGATCGGCGAGAAGATCGGCGGCGCGATCGCCGAGGGCTACTCCACCCGCGGCGCGCCTTACCACGGCTACTACTTCAAGGTTCTCAAGGGGCAGGGCCCGGCCGCGCCGCTCGGGCAGCTCGACTACGTGGTCGACGGGCTGATGATCGGCGGCTTTGCGCTGGTCGCCGCCCCTGCCGACTACAGAGTGACCGGCGTCAAAACCTTCATCGTGAGCAACGACGGCGTGGTCTACGAAAAGGACCTCGGACCGAAAACGCTCGACGCGTTCCGGTCGATGGAGCGGTTCAACCCGGACCAGACCTGGACTCCGGTCAAGGATGAGGGGGAGTAGCGCCCGAGTTTGCGGCCCAGCCGGCATAACAATATAGGTATTGTCACCGCGGATCGCTTGGGTAGACGAGGCAGCCGACGACCCTCGGCGGACGCCTAAGATTTTCCCTCGGGCCCGACCGAAGCCTCGTCACGCCGAACTCCGGCTTCTGACTGGCGTCGAGCAGTCTGCAGTCGTAGTCGGGAGTGCGGAAGACTTCCGCCAGCGAACGGCCCAAGATCACCTGGTCCGACGGAGCTTTTCGCAGCGCCGGCCCGGGTGCGAACCACCGGCTTGCGGACTTGAGTGGCCGAGGAGCGACGAGCGAGCTATCTGCAAGAGTGTCACGGCTCGCCGGTCTCGATACCGCGCCGGATCGCGGCCAGGGGCGCCCGGTCTTCGATCTTGAGAGCAGATGGCTTCCCGGTGACGCCGAGCGCCGCCAACACCTTGGCCGCCTGCGGGGTCACCGGTTTCTGGCGCATCCGCTCGTAAAGCTCCGCAAGCACGGGAACTCCGGTCGCGCGGTCTCCCTCCGCGAGCGCCCGTTTGAGGTCCCAGCTCATCGTGATATTCCCGCCGGCCCGGACGATCCCGCGCAGCGCGTCGTCCAGGGACTTGCGGTTGTCGGTCCGCCGGCGGATCTCGACGTCCGCCCGGAAGCAGAAGAGCGCGCCGCCCCAGTAGGTCGCGTCGTGCCCATGCGCTTTGTCGAGGCCAGCCTGCGAGAGAGCTGCCTCTCCCAGCGGCAGGCCTCGGATGAGCCAGCCCCAGATTTTCTCCTTCTCGCTCCGACCCGCCCGAGCCCGAACGATCGGCTCGACGTAGGTCGCCAGTCCCTCCTCGATCCAGGCTGGCCCGTTCCTCATCGAGGGGAACGCGAGATGGACCATCTCGTGCGTGAGCACGAAGTCCT
>DATFTF010000438.1:0-6263 GCA_035262245.1 Thermoanaerobaculia bacterium | reverse complement strand
CGCTCCGGCTCCCGCGGCGCGAGTCGTTTCGCGGATCCAGTCCGCGAAACTTGGTCGCGCCGCGAAGGCACCTTCCGGACGCTTTCGAGAGCGGGGCGACGCGTGGGGTCCTCTTCGCCAGTTCGAACTTCACTTCCCGGCGTTCCCGGCGTTCTCGCGCGTTCTCGGCGTTAAAATCCGCCCCGTGACGCGAACCGCCGCTTCGCCCGGGCCGTCCGGCGTCCTCCGTCCCTGGCAGCGGCGCTTGTACCGGATCCTGCTCATCCCGCTCGGGCTGATCGCGGCCAACGCGATCTATCTCTTTGCCTTCACGCGCGACACGAGCTTTTTCTACGTCATGCTCCTGCTGCACCTGGCGCTGGGGATACTCGTGGCCATTCCCTTCTTCGTGTTCGCGGTGACTCACGCCCGCCGCATGATCCGGATGTGGAACAGGCGGGCCAAGGCCGCCGGACTGGCCATCTTCACGCTCGCCGTGATCTGCGTCGCGAGCGGCATCTTCATGGTCTTCCGCGGGGCGACGCTCGCCCACCGTCCGGTCTGGCTTGCCCATATGGCTTCGATTCCCCTGGCCATCGCGGCCTTCATCCTTCACCGGCGCGCGCACACGCACCAGCTCCAGTTCCGGCGCTTCTTTGCCTGGGGCGGCGCGGTCGTCGTCTTTCTGGCGGCCATGGGAGTGGTGGCGAAGCTGGAAAAACCTCCGCGCCGCATCGTCAACGTCAACGGAGACACCGTCTTCTTTCCCTCCTCGTCGGAGACCTTCGACCAGGGGTTGCTCGACGGCAAGAAGCTCGCCGCCAACGACTACTGCCGCTCCTGCCATCCCGACTCGTTCCACCAGTGGGAGCGCTCGGCGCACCGCTTCTCGTCGTTCAACAACCCCTTCTACAGAAAGAGCGTCGAGCTCATGGCCGACCGGGTGGGACGCGAGCGGACCAAGTGGTGCTCCGGCTGCCACGACCCGGTTGTTCTTTTCACCGGGCAGATGGGGACCGCAACTCAGGCGAAGTTCTCCTACGACCAGTGGGAGGCGCAGCAGGGCCTGACCTGCATGTCCTGCCACTCGATCGCCGAGGTCAAGGACGTCAAGGGCAACGGCGGCTACGTCATCGAGGAGTCCAAGCAATACCCGTTCGCCTTCTCGAAAAACAGCACGCTCCTGGCCTTGAACCATCTCTTGATTCGAATGGAGCCCTCGCTCCACCGCAAGACGTTTCTGAAACCGGTCATGCGCACCCCCGAGTTCTGCTCGGCCTGCCACAAGGTCGCTCTCATTCCCGCCCTGAACAGCTACCGATGGATGCGCGGGCAGAATCACTACGACACCTGGTACGACTCCGGCGTGTCCGGCCGCGCGGTGCGGTCGTTCTACGATCCGCCGCAGCCCAAGGCCTGCCGCGACTGCCACCTGCCGGCCTTTCGCTCCGACGAGTTCGGGAACAAGAAGGGATATCTCCACGACCATTTGTTTCCGGCGGCAAACACCGCTCTGCCGTTCGTCCGCGGAGACCGGGAAACCCAGGACCGCATCCGGCGGTTCCTTCAGAACAAGGTTTTGTCCGTGGATCTCTTCGCCATCCGCAGAGGAGGCGAACTGGCGGTGATCGGGCCGCCACTTCCCGCCGTGGCGCCCGGCGAGACGTTTGATCTCGAAGTCGTCGTCCGCACGCGGGGAATGGGACACCCCTATACCAACGGAACCGCCGACTCCAACGAGACCTGGGTCTCGCTGGAGGCGCAGGACGGCGGCTCGCGAAAGTTCTTTCGCAGCGGCGTGCTCGACGCGGCCGGGCGGCTCGATCCCGCGGCCGACATGCTGACGACCTTCGTGATCGGCCACGACGGCAGTCACATGGATCGCCGTCAGCCGCAGGACATCCACATTCCGCTCTACAACAACGGCATCGGTCCCGGCGCAGACCGCGTCGTCCACTATCGGATTCACGTGCCCGAGGACGCCTCGGGCTCGATCACGCTCGCCGCAGGCGTGCAGTATCGGAAGTTTTCACGCGACTACGAGACGTTCTCGATGGGAGCTGCGTTCCCGCCGCTCCCGGTGACGACGCTGGCGAGCGACGAGGTTCGCCTGCCGGTCGCCGCCTCCTCCCCCGTTCGCTCCCGGACGCTCGAGGCCGATGCGGCGAAGAAGGAGCAGAGTCCGCCCCGCGGCAACTCCGATCCCGCATGGCTGCGCTGGAACGACTACGGCATCGGCCTCTTCCTGCAGGGGGATTACCGGGGCGCCGAAGGCGCCTGGGCCCGCGCCGCCGAGCTGGCGCCGGACAAGCCCGACGGCCCGCTGAACCGCGCGCGCGTGGCGATCGCGGAAGGCCGTCTGGAGGAGGCCAAGGCCTCGCTGCTGGAGGCGGAGCGGCGCCGGCCCGGCTGGCTCAAGACCGCTTTCTTCCGCGCGCAGGTCGCCAAGGACGAGGGACGGCTCGACGACGCGGAAAAGGATCTTCACCGCGTGCTCGAGAAGTTTCCCCTCGATCGCGTGGCCTGGAACAACCTGGGCTCGATCGAATGGCTGGCGGCCCGCTATCCGCAGGCCATCGCGGCCTACGAGAAGACCCTGGCGATCGATCCCGAGGATCTCACCGCTCATTACAACCTGCTGCGCATCTACCGGGCCACGGGCGATCGGGCGCGCGCCGCCGCCCACGAGTCCGCCTACCGCAAATACAAGGAGGACGAGACGGCGCGGGCTCTGATGGCCGACTACCGCCGCGATCATCCCTGGGACAATCGCGAGTCACTGCCCATCCACGTGCACGCGGAAGCCGAGCCTCCCCTCGCGGATGCGCCCGAATGGGCCGCCACCATCGGACCGAAGGGGTATCAGACCGACATGGGCTATCTCACGCGAACGCATCCGCCGATCCTCCGTCAGGCGCGCGATGCGACCCCCGCTCTCCGCAAGCCCGCTGCAGGTCAGCCGGGGGGCGGTCCGAAGCCGTATTCGGGACCGTAGGCTTCCCAGGCCTGACGCCGAGGACGGGAGACCGGAGACCGGAGACTGGAGACGGGAGACTGAAATTGCAGATGCCACAATATATCTATTGTGACCCCCGTCCGTGCAGTCGCCAGTCCCCAGTCCCCAGTCTCCAGTCGAGGATCTTCATCCTCCTTCTGTTCCTCCTTCTCGCCGCCTGCCGCAAGCAGGAAGCGGTCAAACCCGCGCCGCCTCTGCCTTCCCGCCCGACTCCCGTGCCGTCGGCTCGCTTCGAGGAGAAGGCTTCCGAGATGGGGATCGCATTCACCCACGTCAACGGCGCCCGCGGAGACAAATGGATGCCGGAGACCATGGGCGGCGGCGTGGCGGTCATCGACTACGACGGCGACGGGCGGCCCGACCTGCTCTTTGTCTCGGGCTGCTATTGGCCCGGCGATCCGCGCGGCAAGAGCATGACCTCTTCCCTCGCGCTCTTTCGCAACCTGGGAGTCGGTCCCGACGGTCTGGCGCATTTTCGCGACGTGACGCGGGAAGCGGGGCTGGCTCGCGTCTTTTACGGCATGGGCGCGGCGGTCGGGGACTACGACAACGACGGCCGGGAGGACATCTACGTCACCGGGCTCGGCCGCAACTACCTGTTTCACAATCTGGGAGGGCGCTTCGAAGAGGTCGCCGAGGAGGCCGGCGTCGCGGACTCCGGCTGGGGCACGTCGGCGGCGTGGTTCGACTACGACGGCGACGGCCTGCTCGACCTCTTCGTGTGCCGCTATGTCGACTGGAAACCCCAGAAGGACCTTTTCTGCACTCTGGACGGGAAAACCAAGTCCTACTGCACTCCGGAGCGCTATCCGGGAACGGCGTCGCACCTCTACCGGAACCTCGGCCACGGACGCTTCGAGGACGTCACCCGCTCCTCCGGCGTCTCCAACAGCAACCAGAAAGCGCTGGGGGTGGCTCCCTACGACTTCAACGGCGACGGCAAGATCGATTTCCTCGTCGCCAACGATACGGCGCCCAACAACCTTTACCGCAACGCCGGCGACGGCACGTTCCAGGACGTGGGCGTCGAGGGCGGCGTGGCCGTCGACGAGGCGGGACGGGCCCGGGGCGCCATGGGCGTGGCCTGGGGCCGGACCAAGCCGGGACCGGGAGCGACGCTCGCGATCGGCAACTTCTCCAACGAGCTGAAGTCGCTCTATTGGACCGAAGCCGGAGAGGTCTTCCTCGACGAGTCGCCGGCGAGCGGCGTGGGCCCGACGTCTTTGACCTCTCTGACCTTCGGCCTCTTCTTCTTCGACGCGGATCTCGACGGCCGGCAGGATCTCTTCCTCTCCAATGGACACGTCGAGCCGACCATTCAGCAGGTCCAGAAGGAGGTGGCCTACCGGGAGTCGCCCATCCTTTATCTGAACCAGGGAGGCGGGCGATTCGCCGCGGCCTCCGCCGGCGATCTGTCCACGCCGGTCGTGGGGCGCGGAGCGGCGTACGCCGATCTCGACGGCGACGGCGATCTCGACATCGTGCTCGTCGAGAACGGCGGGCCCGCGCGCGTCTACGTCAACCGGCTGGACCGGCCCGGGCGCAGCGTGCGCCTGCTTCTCACCGGCACGGGCCGATCCAACCGTGACGCCATCGGAGCCCGGGTGACCGCCACTATCGGCGGACAAGCGTCCATCCAGGAGGTCACCGGAGGAAGCTCCTACCTGTCGAGCCCGGAGAGGACGCTCACATTCGGGCTGGGCGGCGCGGCGAAAATCGACTCTCTCGAGATCCGATGGCCGGACGGCAGCCGCCAGACGCTCGCCGACATTCCGGGCGGCAGCGCCCTCGTCGTCGAGGAAGGAGGCCGGGTCACCGGCGGCCCGCCCGCGCGTTCCGGTCAGCCGCAGTAAGGGCGGAGGGCATCGAGCAGGGTCGGCATGTCGACCGGCTTGCGGAGGAAAGTCTCGATGTCGCGCAGCTCCGCGTCGGTCGCTCGGGCAAAAGCGGAGAGGACCACCACGGGAATCGAAGCGATGGCCGGATCGCGCCGTTGCTCCGCGCGAAACTCCCAGCCGTTCATGACCGGCATCATCAGGTCCAGCAGCACGACGCTGGGACTATGCTGGCGGCGCGACTCGCGGCGCAGATAGTCCAGGGCTTCCCTCCCGTTGCCCGCGCCGGCCACGGCGAAGCCTTCCTCCTCCAGCGCCGCGCAGAGGGATTCCCGCAGCTCGAAATCATCGTCGACGACGAGGATGAGGTGTTCCCCGGGGGATGAAAGCGCGTCTCTCCTATCCGTGGAACCCATGGGATGACCTGCGCGTCATGCAAGAATCCAGCCGCCGGCCTCTTGGAGACTCAGCGCGTCGAGGTGGAGGACTCGCGCGGTTTCGGCTCTCCGCCTCGAAGGAGCGTGTAGACCCGGCCTCCCGGTACGTCCCGAAACGTCTGGCGCTCTCCCCCCGGCCAGAGGACGTCGATCCGTTCCGCCGCGCCCGCCGATCCGAGCCCAAAATGGAGAGGCGTCAGAGAGCCCGAGGCGTACGAGGGAGACACGGCGAAAATCTGCGCGATCGTGTGACCCCCCGAAGTCACCGCGACGCGCGTGCCCAGGACCGTGCGCTGGTCCGGGCCCACGCGCGGCTCGATCTCGATCCAGCCGTTGCGTCCTCCGACGTTGCGGAACAGCCGCGAGGGTCCCGCGAGGTTCATCACGAAGAGATCCAGCGCGCCGTCGCCGTCGATGTCCGCCACTGCCGTTCCCCGAGCGGAGAGTTTCTCCCTTCCGAGATCGCCGGTGTCCTTCCACTCTTCGAAGCTCCCCTTGCCCGTGTTGTGGAGCAGCACGGTCTTCTGTTTGAAGGAGCGATCTCCCGCGTTGACGTACTCCGCGCCGCGGGACTTGTAGTGGCCGAGTATTCGGACCATGCGCTCGGCGAGGTGGCCGCCGGCGGCATAGAGATCAGGCCAGCCGTCGTTGTCGAAATCCGCGAAGTGCGTGCCCCAGCGCACGAAGGGCAGGCCCGGGTCGGCGGCGCCGGTGGCCGCCCCGGCGTCCTCGAAGAGCCGACCTTCCACGTTGCGATAGAAGCTGTTCGGCTCGGCTCCGAAATTCGTCACGAAGAGCGACGGCCGCCCATCTCCGAAGGGATCGCCCACCGCCACGCCCATGCCGGCGCGGGGATGGTCGCCCAGCACGCCGGCGCCGGTCTCCGCGGTCACCTCCTCGAACGTGCCGTCTCCGCGGTTGCGGAAGAGCCGGTTGGCGACGCGGTCGTTGACGAAGTAGAGGTCGGGGTGTCCGTCGCCGTCGTAGTCCAGGACG
>DATFTF010000437.1:0-2255 GCA_035262245.1 Thermoanaerobaculia bacterium | reverse complement strand
CAAGGCGATGCTGCGGCTGGATCTTGAGCGGACCCGCGCCGAGCGCCGGCTGACGCCCCCTCGAGATCGCGCGTCGGACCGGGATCTCCACCGCTATCGGCTGGCGGTCAAACGGGCGCGCTACCTCGCGGAGGACCTGGCCGCCTGCGGCGCGCCGAATCTGGACGTGGCGATCGCTCGGGAGAGAGAGGTCCAGGAGGCGCTCGGCCGCTGGAACGACGTCCGTCTCTTCCGTCGCCGGCTCATCCAGACTCGCGCGGAGGCGGAAGAGCGCGGGGCGGTGACCCTGGCCCTCGAGCTCGACCGGGTGATCAACGCTCTCGAGGGGACGGTGGCCGCGACGCGCGCCGAAGCGCTGGCCGTGGCTTCGCGGCTGGGCAACGTGATTCCGTTTCTGCAACGGAGCGCGTAGCCGTCGCCTGCGCTGCGCTTCGGGATCTGCGCGCGTTGCGCGCACCGGGCGCCGTTCGGCCAAAGGGCCTCGACGGCGGACCTGATCCCGAAGCTCCGCTCCGGCTCCCCGCGGCGCGCGACGTCCTCCCTTGGTTACTGCGGGAGCTTCGCGCGCCGCGGACGCTTCCGGGACCGGCGTTGGCGACCTCGGGGAGCCGATGTCTTTCGCAGCCGCGGAAAATCGCCGCTAGGCACAACGGCTTCGCCTTCGAGCCACGGCGCCGCCACAATCTGGAATTCCTTGACAGATCGTCGGAAAGCCGCCAGGTCGAGACCGGCGAGATCGCTCCGCAGTAGCGCGAGCTTCTCCAGGCCGGCGGCGAGGAGTTGAGCGCAACCCGACGGCCGCTCGGCGCGGGAAGCCTTCAGCAAACCGGCCGCAACCTGAATGAGACCCTGAAGCAGGCTGCGAATCTCGCCCTCTTCCTGGAGCCAGGCCTCCTCCCAAACCTCGTGCGCCTGGAAGAACTCACTCTCATTGAAGAGCGCCCGTCCTCGCTCCAGACGGGCCTGCGTCGCCGGTTCCATAGCCACTCGAGGAGGGAAAGAGCCGGGGATTGCCCCGGCTCCCCGACTTCCCGACGACGACCCTAAAAAATGACCTTCGCGGCCAACTGGAGGATGCGCGGGCCGGATGAGGCCAGCGGCGACCCGAAGGTCGCGAGCGGCGTCAGAGTGTTGGTCGCGGCGCTGTAACTGTAAAAGGTGTTCGAGGCGAGATTGACGTTCTTGGCGTTGAAGACGTTGAACGCTTCCACGATGAGCTGCACGTCGACCGGCCCGATGGGGATGTCGCGGGTGATGCGCGGATTGACCGAGAACTGAGACGGCAGCCGGAAGGTGTTGCGTCCAACCTCCGGGGCCCGGTCGTTGCGGGCATTGCCGTCGTTGTTCAGGTCCACATTCGTGCCCATGGTGGCCGAGTAGGGCTGCCCGGTCTGGAAGAAGACGATCCCGGAGAGCGTCCAGCCCGAGGCCAGGGCGCGCCAGAAGGAATTGGAGATCCCACCTGCGTAGTCGAGATTCCAGACCGCGGACAGCACGATGCGGTGCCGAACGTCGTTGTCGCCGGAGGCGTAGTCGTCGAAGAGGCGCAGAGGATCCTGAGCGAACTTGCTGTCGTCGAAGGACGACGGAACGACCGCGGTCTGGTCGGGACGATCGTCGAGGACATGGCCGTACGTCCAGGCCAGGCGCGCCTGCCAGAGATTCGAGTAGCGCTTGATGAACTCGACCGTCAAGCCGTTGTAGTTGGACTTGGCCGTGCTCTCGGCCGCGATCACGCGGGAAAAGTTGGGGAAGGGGCGCGCGTTGCTGAACTTGAGGTAGGTGACGGTGCCGTCGCCGGCCACGTTCGCGGTCGCCGGGCTCTCCGTGCCGACGTTGCGGTCGATGGATCGGGTCAGGTCGTCCCCGTGGACGTGGAGAAGATTCAGGGAAACCGCGAGATCGGGCGTCAGTGCATGGTCCACACCCAGGCTGGCCTGCTGCACCTTCGGGTTCTGGTAGTTCGGATCCATCACGAAGATCGTCGGCTTGGGAAGTACGGCGCCCGTGGGAATGGAGGGATAGATGTTCGGATACGGGGGGATCAACGGGCCGGTGAACGTGATCGTTTGAACGTTGATGCCGTTGTTGGACGTGGCGGTGCCGTAGATGATGGCCGGCGTACGGCCGTAGAAGACCCCGTAGCCGCCGCGCACGACCGTGCGGTCGTTTCCTCCCGGCGTCCAGGCGAAGCCGAACCGGGGAGCGACGTTGTTCTTGTCCTCGTGGATCTTGTTGGTCTGATATCCGGCGGC
>DATFTF010000436.1:0-15141 GCA_035262245.1 Thermoanaerobaculia bacterium | reverse complement strand
TGTCCGTCTCTCTCGCCAATGTCCACGTGCGCACCACGGGAACACGGGTCGTCAACATGAAGGTGACGGGAGACCTGGACCTGGAGTTCGACTACAAGCTCGATTACCCGTTGGTCATCCACTATCCCATGAAGGAAGTGGGAGAGAAGAAGGTGCTCCTGACCTTCCACGGACCGTTCAAGACAAGTGTGCATTACGAGGACGCCGGCAAGGACAGCGGAACCGTCACCGGGGACTACGCCTTCAAGGCTCCCTGGCCGCCGATCGAGCAGGCGGCGCTCGAAGTCTTGAAAGCGAGATGGAGCCAGGACGTCACGCCGGCCTTGCGGAGAGTGAACTTCGACATCGAGCCTCGGCGTTTCTCGCCCTGCGGCGAAAACTGCTTTCTGCTCGAGGTTGGAGTGACCGCGGAGAAAAAGAGCGGCAAGAAGAGCCTCTTCCGCCAGATCTGCGAGCCTCAGGGAAAGGCGGATCTCGTCGTCGACGCTCCGTCGCGGAGCTTTCAGTTGAAGAACATCAAGCTGACCACTCGCTGCAAAGGGGCCGTCGGCTGGTTCCTCAACCTCATCACGCCGCTCCTGACGAAGACGTACAACGACATGACGCTCTTTCAGATGCCGGAGGACCTTCCCTTCACGATCGAGAAGGTCGGCGCGGGAGCAAACTGGGTGGCGATCTCGGGCAAGATCGACTATCAGGCCAACGCTCGCCTTGCAGGTTCGGCTTCTTCGAGTCCCTAACCCGAGGAAGCCGGCGCCCGGCCGCCGCCTAGTACGCGACGAGTCCTCGCGCCGCCTGCTCGATCTCGTCTTCCGACGGCAGAAACGCCTCCTCCAGCGGCGGCGAGTAGGGGACCGGCGTGTCGAGGGCTCCGACGACGCGCACCGGCGCGTCGAGATACTCGAAGGCTTCCTCCTGAATGACCGCCGCGAGGCTTTCTCCGATTCCGCCGGTCCGGGTGTCCTCGTGGACGATCAGCACCCTTCCGCAGCGGCGGGCCAGGGCCAGGAGCGCCTCCTTGTCCAGCGGCGCCAGGCTGCGCAGATCGAGAACGGCCGCTTCGATCCCATCGCGCCCGAGCCTTTCGGCCACGCGTATCGCGACGTGGACGTAGGCGCCGTAGGATACAATACATATATTGTGACCAGCCCGGCGCAGAGCGGCCCTTCCCAGAGGCAGCGGCGCCGGCGGCTCCTCCGGCAGGACCTGCTTGATGCGAGGGTCGCGGTACAGGGCGATGTGCTCGTAGTACAGGACCGGGTCCGGATCGGCCACCGCGGCGGCGAAGAGCGCGCGGGCGTCGGAGGGCGTCGACGGCACGACGATCTTCAGGCCCGGCGCCCGGTAGAACCAGGCTTCTGTGTTCTGGCTGTGGTAGGGGCCGGCGTGCCGCAATCCTCCCCAGGGCATGCGCAGGACCATGGGCACCGATGCGCCCCACCGGTAACGGATCTTGGCCGCGTTGTTGACGAGCTGGTTGAAGCCGGTGGCCACGAAGTCGTTGAACTGCATCTCCCCGATGGGACGCTGGCCGGCGAGCGCCGCGCCCACGCAAACGCCGAGCACCGCGCCTTCCGCGAGCGGCGAGTTCACGATGCGGTCCCCGAACTTCGGCAGCAGCGGACGCAGCAGGAGAAAGGCGTTGCCGTACTTGCCGCCGACATCCTGGCCGTAGACGAAGACACGCGAATCTTTGGCGAGCGCGTCGCCGACGCCCAGGGCCACCGCCTCCAGGAACGTCTTGCCCTTCGGATCGAAGGGAGGACCCGTCTCGACCGGCGGCAGCTTTTGCGCGGCCCCGGCGCGCCGTTCCCGAGCCAGAATCTCGATCCGGCTCCGCCGTGATTCGCCGGCGAAGACGCTTTCGCCGGCGGCCGCCGCCTCGGGCCAGGGCGCCTCGATCACCGCGCGCGCCTCCTTCTCGACGAGCGCCTCCGCTTCGCGTTTCCAGCGCTCGAGGGCGCCGGGCTCGATCACTTCCTCTTCGGTCAGGCGCGCGGCGTAGGTCCGGATCGGATCGCGCAGGGACCAGAAGGCGTAGAGATCGGCGTCGGCATAGCCGCCTTCCGACAGCCGCGGATAGTCCCAGGAAATCGGAGGTTCCTTGCCGGCGTAGAGCATGTCGTCGTGGTGGGCATGGCCGCACATGCGCATGCAAACGAGCTCGAGGAGCGCCGGCCCCAGACCCTCACGAGCCCGCTCCGCGGCCCAGGCGAAGGCGGCGGCGATCGCGTCGGGATCCGTTCCATCCACGGTCACCCCGGGCACGCCGTACCCGGCGGCCTTCTCGGCGAAGACCCGGACGGCGGACTGGTCGGCGACAGGCGTCGAGAGCGCGGTCTGGTTGTTCTGGACGCAAAAAATGGCGGGGAGCCGGCGGGCCGCGCAGAGGTTGATGGCTTCGTGCCATTCGCCGAGCGAGGTGCCGCCCTCTCCGATGAAGGAGACGGCGACCCGGCCGTTACCCTGCTGCGCGAAGGCCATGGCCATTCCGGCGACGGTCAGAGACGAGATCGCCAGCGGAGCGGCCGCCGGGAGAATGCCCCAGGCGAAGTCGCCGACGTGCAAGTCCTTCCCGTTCATCGGAGGGCCGGCCTTGCCCATCTGCGCGTTCAACACCATGCGCACGCTCTCCGGCGCCGGCCGCATCGCCAGCGCCGCCCCCAGGTCCCGGATCAGAGGTGCGACGACGTCGCCACGCCAGCTCCCGTCTTCGCCGCGATAGCGATCGCCGCGCCGGAGCCGGACCGCCGCGGCGTAGATCGCCTCCTGTCCGAGTGAGCGAAAGCCCTTCCCCTGGAAAGCGACGCCGCGGAAGCGCACCTCGTTGCCGGTGAAGAAGGCCTTCAACCGGTTGTCCGTGGCCCGGGTCAGAAGCATGCCCTTCAGGATCTCGATTCGCTCCTGCGACGAGAGCGACGCCGCAATCGCTTCGCGCCGGAGAAAGCCGTCACAGACCTCCGCGAGATCCGATTTCGCCAGCACGAGACGCTCCTCGACGGAGACCCCGGGTGTCGTCTCCGGAAGACCCTCGGGCGGAGCGCCGGCGAGCTCGCGGCGCAGCGCCACGGCCAGGGCCGGCCGCAGGGCTTCGATCATGGCGGAATTCCTTCCGGGATCCCGCTCGCACACGGCGGTGAACGCCGACAGGGCCGGCCGCAGCGCGAACGGGTGACGCTCGGCGACGAAGGAGGCAAAGCGCTGGGCGAGGGATGTCCGGACACCGGCGCGAGAGGCTGGTGCCGGTGCAGCGGCTCGTTCCACAGACCGAGATGTTAATACTGTCACCTGCGCTGCGCTTCGGGATCTGCGGCTGGTGCGCGCACCGACCTTCGGCTCGCCCCGGATGCCGGCTCAACCGAACGCCTGATCCCGAAGCTCCGCACGCCGGGGCTCAGTCTTGACCTTCGTCCCGCGGCGCGCGAAGCTCCCGCAGTAACCGAGGGAGGACGTCGCGCGCCGCGGGGAGCCGGAGTGGAGGCAAAAGGTCAGGCCTGCGGTCGAGGCCCTTTGGCCGAGCCGTAGGCCGGTGCGCCGGAGGCGCAGACCTTTTCCCGCAACGGAGGCGACGGTAGAACACGAAGCCTTCTTCTTCGGCGTCCTGGGCCGAGCCGCCCGGAGCGGAATCCCGCGAAATGAAAAGGGGCGGCCCCGCCGCCGCCCTGAAGCTGAGAGCCAACAGGCTGACAGCTGATTTACTCGACCCCCAGCAGCTGCACCTCGAAAAGAAGCGTCGCGTTGGGCGGAATGACGCCGCCTGCGCCGCGTGTGCCGTAGCCGAGCTGGGGCGGGATGAGCAACGTGCGCTTGCCGCCGACTTTCATCGTGGCAACGCCTTCGTCCCAGCCCTTGATGACCATGCCGCGGCCGATCTGGAACTTGAAGGGCTCCCCGCGGTCGACCGAGCTGTCGAATTTCTTCCCCTTGGCCCCGTTCTCCCACAGCCAGCCGGTGTAGTGCATCACGCAGGTCTGTCCGGTCTTGGGGGAGGCTCCGTTGCCGGCCACGATGTCTTCGTACTGGAGGCCGCTGGGAGTCTTGTGCATCTTGGAGCCTTTCTCGTCCTTCTTCTCGTCGGCGAGAGCGGAGATGGCCAGGGCCGCGAGCAGGACGGCTGACAGCAAGAAAATGCCCGACTTCTTCATCGTTCGTATTCCTTTCTTTCTGGACGCTACGAAGCGGAGTCTATCGAAACTGAACTGACGAGTGACGAGAAGGAGACGCGCTTCACCACGCTATCTCCATTAAGGGGAGGGAGCCGGAGCGAAGTGCGGAATCAGGTTGGCGGTCGATCCCCATCCGGCCGAGCCGCCAACCGGTGCGCCCAACGGGCGCAGATCACGCACTCCGCGTAGGCGACGGAAGAACGCAGCAGTCCTGGGGCTCGGTGCGCATGCCGTCGCCCAGGATTTCCGACAGCTGGGAGTGCACGAAGATCGGGCCTTTCTCCGAGCTTTGCTCGATACCGGCCCGCCCGCAGCGCGGACAGCAGGCCGCCGGACCTTCGGCGGGAATGTCAACACCGGCTTGAGTCAGTGTGAAGTCTTCGAGAACGACCATGCGATCCTCCGTCGCCGATTTTCAGAAGCCGGCCGTTGCGGCCGAGCTGACTGTGCCTCTCGCAAGAACGAGGCCAGACAACGTCGCCTTCGCTACGCTTCGGGATCTGCGCGCTGGTGCGCGCACCGGCCGGCGGCTCGGCCGGATGCGGCCTCGACCGCCGACCTGATCCCGAGGCTCCGCTCCGGCTCCCGCAACGCGAGTCGTTTCGCGAATCCAGTTCGCGAAACTTGGTCGCGTTGCGAAGGGCGCCGCCTAGGAGCGCTCGACCTCCGCCAGCGCTTTTTCGGTCTCCTCCAGCAGCGCTTCGGGGCCGACCGGGGCGCCGGTCGCCTCGCGCATCCACAGGTCCGGCGTGACGTTGCCGATCACGGCCATGCGTTCGAATTCGGGCCCGACCGCTCCGGCCCGCTCCATCTGCCGCTCGATCTGGAAGGCGATCAAGTGGCCGAGCGGATAGTCCGGCAAATAGAGAAACGAGGAGATCATGTGGGAATAGACGGCGAGGAGCAGGACATCGCGTGTTGCGAAGACCGGCGCATAAAAACGGTTCCATGTCTCCCGGGCGATTGCGAGGGTCGCTTCGCGCAGCGCCTCCGGCGAGGCGGCCGGGTGGCCGTACATCCAATGCCAGACGCCCATGTCGACCAGGGCAGCGCCGGCGATCTCGAAGGTGCTCCAGAAGTCGTGAAGCGTCTTCCAGGAGCGCTCCCGGGCGCCCGGGCGAGCGAGGCCGAGAAGCTCCAGGTCGCGCTTCTGAAAGACGAAAGCCAGGGCCTCGGTGAAGGCGGTGTTGGGAACGCCCTGCAGCAGAGTCGAGTCGATGTCGTTTAAGGAGAAGACCTGCTCGACGTTGTGGCCCATCTCGTGAACGGCGATGGAAAATCCCTTGAAGTCCATGCCTTCTCTGCCGACCCTTGTCCGAAGGTGCGCTTTGTCCTCGCGCCGTGCGGCGCCCATGGCGTGACCGGATCCCCGCGCGGGATCGACCACGATGTGCGCGGCGAGCCGCCTCGCGGTGGCCGTGGAAAATCCGAGCTCGCCGAGGAGGCGGGGAATGTCCCGCTCGTAGGCCGCCGGCGTCGGGTATCTCTCCCGGACGCGGCGGTCGAGCTCCGGCTCGGAAAGACCGGTCTTCGGCCGGAACCCCGAATACCAGATGTCGAAGGGCTCGAGCTTTCGGCCGAGCCTTCGCGCGACCAGGTCCGCCACGCGCGCGGCGAGAGGAGAGCCCAGAACATCCTCCAGCATCCGGCGAACGCGCTCCTCGGGGATCTGGCGGTTCTCCTCGAAGCGCCGCGAGATCATGGTGGGGGCGGTCGGGGAGTAGGGATCCGCCAGCCGAGCGGCGTGGAAGGTGGCCAGGAGCCTGGCGTAGCGTGTGTCCGGCTCACGGCCGGACGCTGCGTCGCGGGCGGGAGGTGCGGACGGATCGCAGTCCCGGCAGGAGGCCGCCGTGACCTTGTTGCTGGCGGGATCCCAGTCGAGGCGAGGGTTGTCCACCACGGCGGCCGGAATCGTCTGCGTGACGATTCGCTCGAGGATTTTCGCGATGAGCCTTTGCCGGGCCAGGCCGCCGGCCGCCTCTTGCGCGTAGTCAGCCTTGATCTGATCCCGCAGGTTCCAGTGGGACAGGAGACGCACTTTCGGCGGAAAGAGCCTGGCTTGGCCGGAATCGAGCGCGTGGTGCATCCAGATGTTGTAGGAGGCGATGTACTGCTCCGCCTCGGCGGAGGCTTTGCCGATGGCGAGATGGACCTCGGCGGGAATGCGCCTGGAGAAGCGCTCGGCCAGGCGCGTTTCCGCCCACTGGCGTCGTGTCCAGTGGGGACCCTCACGCAGGCGCTCTTCGAGCGTCGTCACCGGAAAGTTCAGGAGGACCGCGAAGGCGAGCCTGTTGGCGAAGAAGTCGTCCGCGACGTGAGCCGCGGGGTCGTAGCCGGCGAGGATCTCGTCGAAAGAGAAGATCGTTCCGAGGTCCAGGTCGGACTGGCGCCGCAAGTCGCGCGAGATTTCCAGCATGTGGCCGTCCAGGGACTCCAGGACGAACTCCATTCGGGAAAAGAGCGCCTCGCGCGCCTCGGGTTCGCCCGCGAAATGCGTTCGAACCATCTCTTCGAATTCGGCGGCGTCTCCGTCCTGCGAGCGCCAGAGAGAAGCGGCCTGCGCCAGACCGCGGGCGATGGCCTCGCGTCCTTCGCTGTAGGTGTCGGCCAGCTCGCGCTCGAGCCGGCCCAGGATCTCCCCGACACTCCGTTCCACGCGGCAGGCAGTTTATCCGCGGTGAGAAGATCGCCGCGTGAGCGACGCCGACGCCCAGCTCGATCTCTTCGCCGCGCCGCGCCGCGCGGCCGACCGCCGGCTTGCCGAGCGGCTCGAGCGCGAGCACAGGGAGTGCGCGGCGATCGCGCACCGCCTTCCGCCGAGGATCTTCTTCGGGACGAGCTCGTGGAGCTATCCCGAGTGGGCCGGACTGGTCTACGACCGGCGCGCGTCGGCCTCCGTTCTGGCCCGGGAAGGCCTGGCGGAGTACGCGCGCCATCCTCTGCTCACGACCGTGGGGATCGACCGCGGCTTCTACGCTCCGATTCCTCAGCGGGACCTGGAGGAGTATGGGCGGCAGCTCCCGCCTGGCTTCCTCTGCCTGACCAAGGCCCCGGCCGCGGTCACCGATGTGGTCGTCCGCGAAGGATCGTCCCGGCGCTCCAACCCGGATTACTTGAACGCGTCGCGGTTTGTCGATGACATGCTCGGGCTCTTCCGCGCGTCGTTCTCCGAGCACAGCGGACCCTTCGTGCTGCAGTTTCCTCCCGCTCCGGAGGGCGCCCGGCCGTCTCCGGCCGAGTTCGCTCAGGCTCTGGACCGTTTCATGGAAGAGCTGCCCGGCGATCTTCGCTACGCGGTCGAGCTGCGCGAAGCGCGCCTTCTGACATCGGAGTACGGCCGGGTCCTCGCGCGGCGCGGGGTCTCCCACGTCTACAACCTGGCGACGTCCATGCCGCTCCCCGCGGAGCAGGCAGAGGCGATTGCGCCTGCCGCGGCGTTCGCCGTGATCCGCCTGCTGCTTCCTCCCTCCATGCGCTACGAGGAGCGCCGCGCCGCGCTCGCTCCCTTCGACCGCATCCGCGATTCGGATCCCGCGTTGCGCCGCCAGGTCGCCGGCCTCGCGAGCCGTCTCGCCGGGAGCGGTCGCGACGTCTTCGTCCTCGTCAATAACAAGGTGGAGGGGTGCGCACCGGCGACAATCCGGGCGCTGGCCGAGCTCCTGGCGGGCGAAAACGTCAAAACCTGACGCGGACGATGACCTCGCTCACGTCGCCGCTCTGGCTCGTGACAGCGGAATCTCCCCGCAGCGAGAGGACCCGCTCGGAGCCCGACGGAAGCCCGTAGGAGCGGTCGCCGGCGAGGATCTCGATCGCCGGGTCGTCCGGCAGCGTGAAGGCGAAGTCGACTCCCTCCGGAGGAGTTGTCAGACAGGAGAGCAACGTCCATCCGCGTCGCTGGGCCGCCACACGCGGATTCACGCGGACCGGCTGGCCGGCGATCGTCGGCGACGAGGGGCGCGCCGAGGAGGGCAGCGCCAGGAACACGATGGGCGCCAAGCGGTCGGAGACCAGGGTGACCCGAAGTCTTCGCCCGGATTCCGTCCGCGCCGACTCGCGCAGGACGAGCCTCGGAGGGGCGAGGTCCCGGCGCTCCGCGGCCGCGGTAAATCCGCGATAGCGGCCGGTCCATGGCTGGGCGTTGGCAGCGGCGACGAAGCCCGCGCCGCGCAGGCGCGGGGGCAGTTGACCGGATTCGGGGAAGACGAGCCAGCGCGCCGATGCGTTCGCGTCCTGCTGGTAGACGATTTCCATGCGCTGCGGCACGGACGCGTCGTGGGGGGCGCAGAGGAGGGCGGCGGCGATCGCGACGAGCCCCGCAGCCGAGAGACCAGCCAGCAGGCGCCAGCGTGCGCGAGCGGGGAGGAGCGGGAACGCCGGCGCGGCGGCGGCGGCCCACGCCCCGACGGCGGCGCCGATGGCGACGCTGCGCGCGCCCAGAGCTCCATAGAGAAGCCACGCGATCGGAAGCCAGAAGAACCCCGCGGCTGCGGCAGGCAGCGCGACGGCCAGAGCTCCAACGGCCGGGCTCCTGCTCGCAAGGCCGGCCAATCCGGCCGCTCCGGCCACGACGCACGAGACGAGCGGCAGGAAGGCAGGGCCCGGCTCGGTCCGTGAAAGCAGCAGGGCCGCCGCCGCGGTCAGCGCCCAGCTGCCGGCCCAGAGGCCGCGCCACCCGCACCAGCGCGAGGCGAGCCCTGCGACCAGCCAGGCTCCCGCTCCGGCGAGCGTCCAGACGGCTGCCAGGATCGGAAGCGGGTGCGCGACCCAGGCCGTGGGGATCGCGCCGCCGGCCCGAAGCAGAGCGACCGCGGCCGCGGCGGCGCCGACGGGAACCACGAGCGCCAGACCGCCGGCCGCCAGTCCCCGCGCGAATTCTGCCGCCGTGAGAGGACCGCGGCGCAGAGCCGCTGCGATCGCGGCGGCCAGAAGCAGAGCGGCCGCCGCGGCATAGGGGAGGGTTCGCTCCTGCGGCCACCGGAGGATCCCCATGCCGAAGACGTCGAAGAAGACGGCGTTGCCGAGGTGGGGGGCCGCGAGGTTCGCCTCCGCGAGCGCCCGGGCCATCGCCAGCACGTGCACGCCATGCTCATAGAGCGTCGCCGGAGACGCGCTGGCGAACGTGTCCAACGGGGTGTGGTAGCGCTCGACGTCCCCGATGTTCGCGAAATTCACGCCGGACAAGCCCGCGCGCCGGAAGATCGTCAGGTCGGTGTCGTTGGGAAGCCACTTGTAGATCGTGTAGAAGAGGGAGCTCGTATCCGGACGGGGCAGCGCCGCGGCGGCGAGCTCGATCAGCCACCGGTTGTCGTCGCTCGTCTCGAAAAGGAAACTCGGCCCGGTCGTCCCCCGCGAGTCCAGATTGACGACCACACCCACGTCGCGAGCCCACGGATGATCGCGTGTGAAGGCTTCCGCTCCGAGAAGCCCCGGTTCCTCGCCGTCGTCGATCAGGAAAAGAACGGGATTCCGATGGGGTCCGTCCCCGCGCAGCAGGCGCGCCGCCTCCAGCAGGACGGCCACGCCCATGCCGTCGTCGGACGCCCCGGGCCCGGCGGCGACCGAGTCGTAGTGCGCCGACAACATCACGGCCTTCGAGCCGGAGGTTCCCGGCAGACGGGCGAGCACGTTCACGACCGTCGCGCAGGCGCCGGCTCCGCCGCAGATGAAGGCCTCGTGGGTCGTGGGCGCGTAGCCCATGCGGACGAACTCGGCGATCACGCGCTCGCGGACAGCGGCGTTGGCCGGGGTGCCGGTTGCGTGCGGCGTGCCGTCGCCGACCAAGCGGCTCAGCACCTGGCGCGCGCGAGTCACGGAGAACTCTCCCGGCCCCGGCTCGGTTTGCGGCAGACGCGGCCGATGAGACCAAATCGCGGCCGCCGCAACGGCGGCGGAGAGAGCGATCGTGAGGACGAAGCCGGGCCAGCCGGGGTCGCGCTCGCTCACATCACTCGCTTGCGTGTGGTCCGGGAGGCGAGGAGGGCGCCGGCGCGAGCGTCCGGCGGTCTCCTCACAAGGTGGTTCCCGTTGACTTGACGAGCGAAGCCACGAGGCGGTCGAAATCGGGCTGGGCTTTGGTGATCGTGGCGGCGGGCCCCACGCACTTGAAGAACACCAGGCCGTGCGGCGCCTCGACGATCGCGCCCAGGAGCCTCGAGTTCGGTTTCTTGCCCGAGGACTGCATCATCGGCCCCGAGGGCGCTAGGTACGTTCCCGACAACTCGACTAAATGAACCTTGAGGCCGGCCACCGTCTTCTCCGACTTCTTGGCCGGCGGCGCGTTCTCGAACTGCTGCACCCATCGGTTGATGTTCTCGTCGACGCCGCCGCCCTGTCCGGTCCCGAAATAGAACACCCCGCACTCTCCCGGCTCGGAGCCCGGAGCCGCCGGAACATCGTAGGTCGCCACGCGCATGGGACGGCCGGCCTGCAGCTTCCAGGGTGCGGGAACCGTCCACTTGACTCCCGCGGTCATGCCGTCCAGTGCGAAAACCGCGGCGGCGGAGGCCGCGAGGGTCAGAAACGCCAGAACGGCTCGCTTCATCACTTCCTCCGAAAGTCCGAAAGGATATCGCTTCAGAATCCCGGGCGCAGGAGCACCTTGCGGGCGTGCGGGCGCCCGGCGGCGGCCAGAGCACGCACGGCCTGCGCCAGAGGGAACTCCTCTTGAATCAGGGAGCGCACGTCCACCCGGCGGCGCCGCAGAAGCTCGAGGGCCGGCGCGAAGCGCCCGCACCGGCTTCCCACGATCGTCACCTCGTTGACGACCACCGGCGCTGCGTCGAACCGCGCCGGCGCGTGGTGCGTGGATTTCCAGACGATCGTGCCGCGCGGTCGGACGAGCGCGATGGCCCGCGGCATGCCGGCCGGCGATCCGGTCGCCTCCACCACCAGGTCAAAGGACCCCTCCGGCGCACGGTCCCGCCGCCCGACGAGCGTCACCCGCGCGCCCGCCCCGGAGAGAACCGCCGCGCACAGGGTGCCCAGTTTGCCCGGACCGAGCACCGCCGCGCGAGTGCGTGAAGTCACCGGGACCTGGTCGAGGATCTCGCAAGCCGCGGCGAGAGGCTCCGTGAACACCGCCTCCTCGTCGGGGATGCCGGCTGGTACAATATATAAATTGTCTTCGGGAAGTGTCAGCAGCTCGGTGTGCGCGCCGGGGTGTCCCCGGATGCCCAGCACGGTGCGGCGAGGACAATGGCGTTCCAGCCCCCGACGGCACCAGGCGCAACGCCGGCAGGCCAGATTGATTTCCCCCACCACGCGCCGCCCCAGCAGCCGCGACCGCCGCGGCCCGGCGACGACACCCACGAACTCGTGCCCGGGAATCCCGGAGAAGCCGTGGTACCCGGCCCGCAGCTCCAGGTCGGTGTTGCAGATTCCGGAAAGCGACACCTTGACGAGCGCATCACCGCGCCGCAGCGCTGGCGCTCGCACTTTCCGAACGCGAGCGCGTCCTTCCTCGAACACCAGAGCCAGCACGGCGCCCATTCTCGCCCAACCGCGGCCGCTTCACCTCTGGAACGCGTAGGACACTTTCAGGAAGAACTGGCGGTTGGCCCGGGCCCAGTTCTGGTTGGTGTCGAGCGTGCGCTCGTCGCCGTAGCCCAGATACATCACCGACTGCCAGTTGAGCTTGTAGGCGAAAAGCGCCGACGCGGTGAAGTCGCCGTCTTTGGGAGTCACCGGGAAGGTGTAGAGCGACGGATCCCGTCGGGTGGCCACGTATTGCCCGATGAGACGAAGGAAAGAGCGGGCATTGAACGTGTAGACAGCCTTGAGCCGGGCGATGTCGGCGGTGAACAGGCGCTGCGAGCCTTTTCCATCGTGCACGTCGACGTCGACGAAGCTTCTCTCCGCCAACAGTCCGAGAGCCAGATGGGAGGTCGGCCGCAGCACGGCCTGCACGTTGACGTCCGCACCGGTGCCCGGGCGCGCGTTGTCGAAGTCGATCTGCTCCCCGACATTGCCCTGGATGACGATCTGCGAGATCCACCGGTTGGGCGAGAACTGCGTCTGGTAGATGAGCTGATTGCGCGGGAACGTCGTCGTGCCGGCTCGGACACGGTCGGAGGCAAAGCGGATCCTCGTGAAGGAGTTCCACACCCCGTCCATCCCGAACCCGGGCGAGATCTCCCGGCTGATGAGACTCCCGTCCGTCTCCGCCTGGTAGTCCGCGATTAGGAAGGTCCGCAGCCGCGAGATCGGAAAGTTCGTCGGGTGCACGGTGTACCCGGTCTCGAAGTAATTCTCTCGGAAGCCCACCTGTGGGACGAAGCCGTCGTCGGCGCGGAAGCCGTCTCCGTAATCCTTGTATTCGTCGAACCAGTCCCAGTGCCGGTCGTTGTGCGAGTACCAGACGTCACCGGCGTGGGATCGAAGCCGCTCGCCGGTCCACTGTTCGGAGAGGTCGGGCCGGTCAGGCGTCACCGTGTCGGAGAAGAGCAGCTGTCCGGTGACTGTGTCCTTCTCGCCGGCCCGCCACTGGAAATCCGGGCCCAGGACACGGTTGTAGCCGCCCCCCTCGACCTCGCGGTCGGTGACCAGGAAGCTCGCGAACGATTTTCCGAAATCGTGCCGCAGGCGGCCCATGCCGACAAAGGAAGAGAAATCCTGGTCGGCGAAGGTCGAGCCGTTGGGTCCCGGGATGATGACGGTTCCGCCTCCGCGATCCTCGGCCACGAAGGCCGTGTACTGGTTCGAATCGAACTTTCCGGTCGCGCGCAGCCCCCAGCGCGGGGAGGTGATACTGCGCGTGTAGACGGCCTTGATGGGCGTCGAGAAGAGCTCCAGATCCTCGAGAAAGAATGGGCGCTTCTCGGGGTAGAAGAGGGCGAAGCGCTGGTTGACGGCGATCTGTGCGACGTCGGACTCGATCTGCGAGAAGTCCGGGTTCAGCGTCGCGTCGATGGCGTTGTTCTGGTTGGGCGTCCACTTGACGTCGACGCCCGCGTTGCCGCGGATCGGCTTCTGGACCAGCGGCGAACCCAGCTCCTCCCGAGGCACCGAGTCCTGCTTGAGCGTCGCATAGGGCGCGACCACCAGGTGGCCGGCCGGCGGCAGGTGCTCGAGCCCGGTCAGGACGTTGCTGCGGCAAATGAAACAGTTGGTGCCGCGGGGCAGCGTCGCCGAGAACATCTGATAGCGAAAGTCGCGCGGATAGTTGCGGTAGAGCAGGATTCCCCACGTCTGCGGATCCCCGGGGGGATATCGCAGAGACGAGAAGGGCACGCGCATTTCCAGGATCCACCCCGAGGCGGTGATCTTTGCGACGGAATCCCAGAAGAAGTCGGGCGAGCTGTCCTCGTTGCCGGTCGTGTCGTCGGTGATCGCGTCGTACTGGATGCCGCGGGGATTGGCCAGGAGCAGAAGCCCGGTGCGGTGATCGTTGCGCGTGTCGAGAATGACCCCGCCGTAGTCGGTGTAGCTCGGAACGTCGTCGCGGTCGCCGTAGGGCGCGCGGATCTGCGAAGGGTCCGGGTCGAAGAATTCGAAGGCGGCATAGAGCGCGTGGTCGTCGTAGGCCAGATGAGCCACCGTGCGGACCTTGGGCTCGACGTTGTCGCCCGGATTGGTCTCGAAGAACTTCTCGATCTTCGTCGCCCCTTGCCAGCCGGGATCGGAGAGGTCTCCATCGACCAGGATCGGCCCGGTGGCGCGCGTGATGTGGATCTCCGGCCGTCCGGCCTCGGACTGGGCGCGCGCCTCGGGCGCTAGCGCTGCGATCGCCGCGGCCAGGCAGACCACCGCCGCCGCGAGCCCCCTCCCTCGCTCCGCCATTGATATTTGAGACGATCCGGATGCGAAAAAGTTAGGCTCGGGCGCCCAGGTTGTGGGTCTGCCCTGCGGTAGCATCGGCCTGCCTTGATCGCCTGCCCCTCCTGCTCAGCCTCGGCCCCGGAGGGCGGCCGGTTTTGCTCCTCCTGCGGCTCGCCGCTGGAGTCGATCTCGCAGCTGGAGACCGGCCTCGCGACCCCTCCGGCGTTGCGGGCCGTCGCCCCCCCTCCCTCTTCCTCCGGCGTCGGGCGCCTGGCTTCCTCGGACCGGATCGATAGCGGCGGCTTCACCCCCGGCTCCGTCCTCGGCGAGCGCTATCGGATCATCGGTCTGCTCGGGCGCGGCGGGATGGGGGAGGTGTTCCGCGCCGACGACCTGAAGCTCGGACAGCCGGTGGCGTTGAAGTTCCTTCCGGGGGGACTCTCCGGGATCCGGCGCGCCTGGAGCGCTTCTACGCGGAGGTCCGCATCGCACGCCAGGTTTCTCACCCCAACGTCTGCCGGGTTTACGACGTCGGAGAGATCGACGGCCAGCAGTACCTCTCCATGGAATACGTCGACGGAGAGGACCTGGCCTCCCTCCTAAAGCGCATCGGCCGGCTTCCCAACGACAAGGCTGTGGAGATCGCGCGCCAGCTCTGCGCCGGCCTGGCCGCGGCTCACGACAAGGGCGTGCTGCACCGCGACTTGAAGCCCGCCAACGTGATGATCGACGGCCGCGGACACGCCCGTATCACCGACTTCGGGCTGGCGGTGGCGGCCGGGGAAGTCACCGAGGGAGAGCTGTCCGGCACGCCCGCCTACATGGCCCCCGAGCAGCTCGCCGGCAAAGGGGCCTCGGTGCGCACCGACATCTACGCTCTCGGGCTCGTCCTGTACGAGCTCTTCACCGGCCGGCGCGCGTTCACAGCCTCGACTCTTTCGGAGCTCAAGCGCAAGAAGGAAGAGGAAGCTCCGCCATCGCTTCTCGAGTCGACCCGGGACGTCGATCCGCTGGTCGACCGGGTCATCCTCCGATGTCTGGACCGGGATCCGCGCGGCCGCCCGGCCTCCGCGCTCCAGGTCGCCGCGGCGCTTCCGGGCGGCGATCCGCTGGCCGCGGCGCTGGCGGCAGGGGAGACGCCTTCGCCGGAGATGGTGGCCGCCTCGGGCGCGTCCGGGAGCATGTCTCCCGCGCTGGCCTGGTCCTGCCTGGCGGGCAT
>DATFTF010000435.1:0-2767 GCA_035262245.1 Thermoanaerobaculia bacterium | reverse complement strand
CCCGGTGGTCCGGCCAAGGCCGTTCGGATCGGATTGGTAATGCACGCTGACGCCGCCGGGAATCAGCGCCTCCGGGTCGACGGCAGTTGACGCTGAAAAGACAAAGTGGGTTCGGGCCGATGAGCGAAGGAATCATGCTTGGAGATGTCCTGGGGTTGGACGCTGAAAGATTGCCGGTGCGCCTGGCGGCCGGTATTGAACAGACCCCCGACCTGGCCGCTGTCAAGACGCTCCTGACGCTCAAGTTCTCCGGTCCGCAGTGGGTCTCGCTGACTCGCACGATCGTCGGGAAAATGCAGGAGGCTCTTGAAGTCCCGCTGACCACCATCCTCGCGAGAGCCTGGAACGACTTGCTCGACGTGCGCAAGGCTCTGAATGCGACTCGTGAGTCTCCCGGGCGCACCGAGGTCGTCGCCCTCGCGGACCACACCATCGAGTCGGAACACAAGCCGTATCTGGATCTGTACGAGAACGGGAAACAGATTGGACGTCTGCCCTTTTCCGCCAAGCTGGAGATCGAGTTGCGCGGACTGTTGCTCGAGATCGCGGGCGGCGCGATTCGAAAGATGCGAACCGGCGAGATTCAGACAAGAGGGACACTGAAAGTCGGCGACTTCACGCTGGCCGAAAAGGCGCTCTCGCCCGTTCGGATTCCCGGGGAGTTCCCGCTCGAGAAGCCGGAGGTCGATCGATAAGGCTCCCACTCGTCGGCATGGTCGGGGGCACGACCGGATCGACTCGGGAATTCCTCGACTCGTTTGAGGCGCTGCGGACGTCATTCCAGGAACAGCACGACGAAGTGGTCCTGATCGGCAGGTCCTGAAGAAACTGGCGGGGCCGACGGGACTCGAACCCGCGACCTCCGGCGTGACAGGCCGGCGTTCTAACCAACTGAACTACGACCCCGCGTCGAGAACGGCGCATCATACCGGAAGAGATGCTGCCTGTCAGCCGCGAGGCGTCGTGGCCCATATCATGCTGCGGGAGGCAATCAAGGCTCCGGTCGAACGTCCTCCCTCGGAGGTGATCCATGGCCGGCAAGCACATCGGAATTCTGACCGGAGGCGGGGACGTCCCCGGCTTGAACGCTGCGATCAAGGCCGTCTATCACGCCGTCAAGGCCCATGGGTGGATTCGCTCCGGCTCGGCGGACGCCAACCTGACCGGCATCCTGCGCGGGTGGAAGGGATGCGTCTCCATGAGGCCGGATCGCGAGAGCGGCGGCTGGAGCGACGTCGTCCTTCTGACCGATGAGCGTGTGCGCACCGTCGACCGCTACGGCGGGACGTTCCTGCACACGTCGCGGACCAAGCCCGACAGGATCCGCGCTTCAGAGCTGCCGGGCGGATGGCGGGAGCGCGCCGGCGACCTGCCTCGCGCCGGCGCGGAACACGTCGACGCCACCGACCTCGTCATCCGAAACCTTCGGGAGCTCAAAATCGACTGCCTGATTGCCATCGGCGGCGATGACACGCTCGGATACGCCCACACGCTGAACGACCGCGGCTTTCCGGTCGTGGGGATCCCAAAGACCATGGACAACGACGTCCGCGGTACGGAGTACTGCCTTGGATTCGCCACCGCGATCAACCGGGCCCTGGCATTCATCAACCGCCAGCGGACGCACCTGGGCTCCCACGAGGTGGTGGGCGTCTTCCGGATCTTCGGGCGGGACTCCGGTTTCACCGCCATGGGCACGGCCATGGCGATCTCCGATTTGCGGTGCGCGATCCCGGAGCATCGCTTCGAACTGGAAGACCTCTGCGATCTGCTGGCCCGTGACCACGCCGGGCATCCCAGCCATTACGCCATGGTCGTCTGCTCCGAAGGCGCGATATGGAAAGGCGGGACCCTCGAGGACGTCGGCCCGGCAGACGCCTTCGGCCACCGGCACAAGCAGAATGTCGGAGAGGCGCTGGCGGAAGAGGTGACCCGCCGGACGGGGCTGCCGGCGCGCACCCAGGATCTGACGCACGACCTGCGCAGCGGAGATCCGGATCCGCTCGACCGCATCATCGCCAATACCTACGGGACGCTCGCAGTCGAGCTCGTGGCCCGAGAGGAAACCGGCCAGATGGTGTGTATTCAGGAGGGCGTCTACCGGCACACGGTCCTGCCCGCCGGCACGGCCGCGCCACGCACCATCGACGTCGAAACCGATTACGACGTCCGCACCTTCCGTCCTCGATTCGAGACCCGTTTCGACCGGCCCGTCTTCTTCTGAGGCGTCCTCCGGCTTCGCCGATCCCGGAAAGACCGGCCTCGTCGAAACCTCGGCAAAACCTCGGCAACCGCCGGGAAGCCGTGCCGTAGCTTCCTTCGTTCTGGCCCGCGACATCGCCGGGTGCCCGGGCGCCGGAGGAGGGAACGATGGCTCGATTCACGCTCACGGTCAACGGAAGGCGGCGGGAGGTCGAACAGGAGCCCGACACTCCGCTCCTGTGGGTTCTACGGGACGCCCTCCGCCTGACGGGCACCAAGTACGGTTGCGGCGTTGGCGTGTGCGGCGCGTGCACAGTGCTCGAGGGCGGCCGGGAGCTGCGCTCCTGCCAGGTCCCGATCTCTGGCGCCGCCGGGAGGAGGTTCACGACGATCGAAGGCCTCTCTCCCGACGGCAGCCATCCCTGCCAGAGGGCGTGGCTGGCGGAGGACGTCGCACAATGTGGATATTGTCAGCCGGGGATGATCCTGGCCGCCGTGGCCCTGCTGGCCGAGCGCCCCCGCCCCTCCGACGAGGACGTGGACCGCGTCTTCTCCGAGCACGTCT
>DATFTF010000434.1:0-3573 GCA_035262245.1 Thermoanaerobaculia bacterium | reverse complement strand
TAGCTGGGACCCGGTCTTCACGCCGCTCTTGGCCATGAACGACCCGGGCCAGCCCGAGCAGCGCGGCGCGCTGTTGGCGGCCAGCGTCGGGAAGGGGCGCTACATCTATACCGGGCTCGCCTTCTTCCGGCAGTTGCCCGCCGGCGTGCCCGGGGCTTACCGTCTCTTCTGCAACCTGCTCGCCTGGAAGTGAGAATCGGGACAAATCGCCCGGGGCAGGCTCGGGCCTTGGAGACCAGGAGGAACGCATGAAAATCGCTCGGACCGCCACGATCGCCTTTTTCGCCGCGGCCGCCACGGCGCTCGCGCAGTTCGAAGGCGTGGCGGAGTTCAAGGCCAGCACCACCAGCGGCCGTGGAGAGACCATCCCCGGCCACGGAACCTTCTACATTAGCAAGAACGCCGTGCGCGGCGAATGGCAGATGGACCTCGCCGCCGGCGGCCCGCAAAAGAGGGACCCGCACGCGCCATCGCAGTACCGTTCCACAATCCTTCAGCGCCTCTCGGAACCGGACAAGATGTACATGTTGAACGACGAGAAGAAGACCTATTTCGTACTGGACCTGAAGAAGGCGCGGGAGAACGAGTCCCGGTCGCCGCAGAAGTACACCGTCACGAAAACGGGGCGGGACACCGTGGCCGGGCTCTCCTGCGAAAAGGCCTTGATCACCGGTCCCACCGGCTCGCAGATCGAAGTCTGCGTGACCCGGGAGCTTGCTCCTTCCAGCACCTGGATGTCGGTCATGAACCGGGAGCGGAGCGGCTTTTTCGGCGCTCTGCGCGCCAATGGAATCGACGGCTTTCCGATCCGGATGACCACGCACGATCCTAACAATAAGAATATTGTATCGACGTACGAGCTCGTGCGGGTCGAGAAGAAGTCGCTGCCGGCCTCGACGTTCGAGATCCCCGCCGGCTACAAGGAGACGTCGATGGCCGCCGCCGGAATGACGCCGGAGCAGGAGAAGGCCTTGAAAGATGCCCTCTCCCGCATGACGCCCGAGCAGCGCAAGCAATACGAAGAGATGATGAAGAGGCAGCAGGGACAGCGGTAGACTCCGGGCGTCGCGCCGCTGCGGGCGTCGTGCTCGCGGCGCGGTTCTTGCAGCCTTCCGGACTTCGGAGAGGCGCCGATGCTGTTCCGCGATCGAAGGGACGCGGGCCCGGGCGTACGGCTGGCGCACCCTACCCTCCGCTCCGAGTCCTTCTGGCGCTGTCGCGCAATCCTGATTTTCCGGTCAGCCATGGCCGCCCACGGCTGCCGGCCTGGCGCGCAGGCCGTGATCCGCGGGGGGCAACCGTCGTGAGATCGGGACCTCCTTCGCGGACGATCTCGTGGACGGCCACGGTTCCCGCCGGCGGCGCGATGCTGGCCGCCGACATGAGCGTGCCGGCGGGGCCCACGGGCGTGGTGGCCTTCGCCCACGGGAGCGGAAGCAGCCGACTCTCCCGGCGAAACCGCACGGTCGCTGAAATCCTCAACGAGGGAGGCCTGGCCACGCTGCTGCTCGACCTCCTGACAGCGCAGGAGGAAGAGGCTGATCGGGCGGCCTCCCATCTGCGCTTCGACATCCGGCTTCTGGCCGAAAGGCTGACCGCTGCGGTCGACTGGTTGACCCTCGCGGAGCACACGCGCGGTTTGCCGGTGGGCTGCTTCGGCGCCTCCACGGGCGCGGCCGCCGCGCTGGTCGCTGCGGCCAGACGCCCGGGAATCGTGGCGGCGGTGGTGTCCCGGGGCGGACGCCCCGACCTGGCCGGACCGGTGCTCGCCCGTGTTCGGGCCCCCACGCTCCTGATCGTGGGTGGGCTGGACACAACCGTGATCGAGCTCAACCAGGAGGCCTTCGCTCTCCTCCCCTACGAGAAGCGTCTGGCGATCGTCCCCGGCGCGACGCATCTCTTCGAGGAGCCCGGCGCGCTGGACCACGTCGCCGAGCTCGCGCGCGAGTGGTTTGCGCGCTATCTCCGGCCCGTGACGCCGCCGCCCGAGCCCGAGCCGCGTCGACCGCGGGGGCGGCCGTCCGGCCCCTGAGCCGCCGGCCAGCGTCGGCGCAGGTAGAAGCCGCCTGTTACACTCGCCAGGCGAAATGGGGCCGGCTCGAAGGAGGTTCCTCGCGCCGCTGGTGATGGCGCTCGCGCTTCTGTCGTGCCGGCGCGACACCCGCACACCCATCGTCCTCTACTCGCCGCACGGACGCGATCTTCTCGGGGTGATGGAAAGAACCTACGAGGGCCGGCATCCCGACGTGGACGTCCGATGGCTCGACATGGGCTCCCAGGAGGTCTACGACCGCATCCGGTCGGAAAAGGCCAACCCCCAGGCAGACGTCTGGTACGGCGGCCCGGACACCATCTTCGCGCGCGGCGCACGGGAAGAGCTTCTGGCGCCCTTCCGCCCCGGATGGACGGCGGCGATCCCCGAGGAGGGACGGGCCCCGGGCGATTTCTACTTCGCTCTTTACCGGACGCCCGCGGTGATCGCGTACAACGACTCAGCCATCGCCGCCGCGCAGGCGCCGCGCGACTGGGACGACCTTCTGGATGCCCGCTGGAAAGGGAAAATCCTGATCCGATATCCGCTCGCCTCCGGCACGATGCGCGCCTTCTTCGGCATGATCCTGGCCCGGTCCATCGAGCGCACCGGCAGTCCGGAAGCGGGATTCGCCTGGTTGAAGAGGCTCGACGCCCAGACCCGCGGCTATGAGATGAACGCGTCGGTCCTGGTGGAGCGCATCGCCCGGCGCGAAGGACTGATCACGGTCTGGGATCTGCCCGACGTCCTGCTCGAGATGCGGCGCAGCTCGGGACTGGCCTATGTCTTTCCGTCCAGCGGCACGCCGGTGATCGTGGACGCGGTGGGCCTGGTCCGCGGCGCTCGTCACGCGGCCGCGGCACGGGAGTTCATCGAGTGGCTCGGAAGCGCGGAGGGGGAGCGCCTGGCCGCGGAGAAGGCCTTCCGGCTGCCGGCCCGCCGCGATTTGCCGGAGCAGGACCTGCCGCAGTGGGTCCGGGACGTCGACACCCGGCTGGTTCCCGCAAAGATGAACTGGAATCTGATCGACCGCGAAGGGGCCGGGTGGATGGCGCGGTGGGATCGGGAGGTGAGGGGGAAAGGAAATTGAATCATTGATCCATTGATCCATTGAGTGAATGGAGCTCGACGAGTCCCAATGCGTCGTTACGTCAATGAATCAATCAATCAATGAATCAATCTCCTAGCAGTCGTTCGCTCCTCCAGCACCCCATCATCCGGACGCTTCTTTTCGAACGCTTCCTCCTCACAACCTCCGCCACTCTGGCCTTCGCCGCGGTGGCCATGGGGCGGGTGCGGATCCCCGAGATTCCCCGGCTCATGGACTTTCGGCTCCTGTCTCTGTTCGTCGGCCTTCTCTTCGCCGGAGCGCTGATCTCGCAGGTGGTTTCCAACGTTCCGGCGGCGCTTCTGCTCGCGCCGGCGGCGGCCGGGCCGCTCGCCTTCCAGGGGCTCCTCTACGCCGTCACCGCCGGCGCCTGCGGCAGCCCGGTCGGGTCGATCGGAAATCTGATCGGCGCGCAGATCTACGTGACCGAAGG
>DATFTF010000433.1:0-2830 GCA_035262245.1 Thermoanaerobaculia bacterium | reverse complement strand
GCCCGCCGCGGCCTCGACATTGCTCGCCGCGCCGGCGATCCGGGCGGCGTGATGATGGGACTACGCGCGACCGCGATCCTGACGGCGCCCTTCGACCCGGACGAGGCGTATCGCCTGATCGACGAAGCGATCGCGTCTGCGCAGCAACACGGTGATCTCGCGGAGGTGGCCCGAAATCGCATCGTGAAGGGCCGCATGTCCTGGAAGCTCGGGCTAAGGAGCCGCGCGATCGCGGACTCGCTCGCGGCACTGGATGCCGTGGAGGCGGAGCGCGATCTCCAGGAGGACGCGCTGGTCAAGGCCTGGAGATTCTCGGCCTGGAGAACGCCGTATTTCGAGCTCTCCGGGCATCTCCTGTCGGGGCACCTGCTCGAGCCCGGCTCGAGCCCGCCGTCGCGGCAGGACCTCGCGCTCGCGTTTGCGGTGATCGAACGCATGCGCGCGCGCATGCTGTTGGACACCATGGACGCCGCGCACGCCACCGCCGCCGTGGCTCCCAGGACGCCGCTGGCCGAGGAGCATGGCGCGCTCCTGAAGCAGGTGGCCGGTCTCCGGCGCCGCCTCCTCGATCCGGCCCTTCCCGCTTCCGAGCGATCCCGCGCCACCGAGGAGCTCCAGCGCCTGGCGTCGCAAGAAGCCTCGAGTCGGGCGGCTTTGGCCGCGGCCGCTCCCCGGTTCGGTGCGCTCCGGGCCCCGCATCTCGCGTCGCTGGACGACGTCGCCGCCGCACTCGATGAGGATCAGGCGCTTCTTTCGTTTCAGATCTCGCTCGACCACGCCAGCGACCAGACATTTCTCGGCGGATCGTGGCTCCTGGTGATCACGCGAGCCGCCGCGAAGGCCTATCGTTTGCCGCTGTACGAGACGATCTGGACGCGCGTGCCCGTCTTCACCGGACTGCTCGCACGCCGGGATGGCTCGCAGGCCGAGGGATCGGTGCGCGTCTACCAGGACCTGCTGGCCGCGGCCCTCGCCGATCTTCCGGCCAGCGTCACGCGTCTGCTGATCCTTCCGGACGGGCCGCTGCACCATCTTCCCTTCGATGCGCTCCAGCCCGCGCGCGCCGCGCCCATGGCCATGCGCTACGAGATCGCCATCGCTCCTTCCGCGACGGCCTGGCTGCGCTGGAAGCAGACGCCGCAACGGACTTCCTCCTTCCCGGCCCTGGTCTTCGCCGATCCGGATCTGACCGGAGTGTCCCGGCAGCCGGACCCGAAATCGCGAACGCGCGACGTGCTGCTGGGCGACCTGCCGCGGGCGCGCGAGGAAGGAATTGACGTCGCCCGAGATCTGGGCGGAGGAAGCGAATGCTTCGTGGGAGCGAAAGCCACCGAGAGCCGCCTGAAATCGGCCGATCTTTCTTCCTTCGGGATTCTTCACTTCGCTTCGCACGCGGTCATCGACACCGTCTTCCCCGATCGCTCGGCGGTGCTGCTGGCTCGCGGCTCGCCGGAGGAGGACGGATGGCTGCGTCCTCGGGACATCGTGAATCTCAATTTGAGCGGCCAGGTCGTCGTCCTGTCAGCCTGCCAGACCGCGTCCGGGGCCTTGATCGAAGGCGAAGGCGTGACCGGGCTGTCGCACGCCTTCTTCGAGGCCGGGGCGCACGCGGTGATTGCGAGCCTGTGGCCGCTGCGCGACGACGAGGCCGCCGCCACCTTCGAGAGGTTCTACCGTCATCTGGCCGGCGGTCTCACGGTGGGCCAGGCCGTCGCGGCGACCCGGCGTGACGAGATCCGGGCCGGCCTGCCGCCCGCCGTCTGGGCCTCTCTGGAGTTGATCGGTGATGCCGACGCGCGGCCCGTCGTCGCAGTCCCCAAGTCCACGTCGAAAATCGCCGGAGGGAGATTTCTACCCCTTCTGGCCGTCGGGCTTGCGCTGAGCATCGGCGCGCTCGTGCTTGCGAGGATCCGCCGCTGATCCCTTACCCGGGCATTCCGGACCGTTTTCGCTCGCGCAGCTGAGAGAAATCGGGCTGTCCGGTCGTCTTTCCCAGTGAGTCGGGCGGACGAGACCCGACCCTTCCACAGGAGGGAGACCATGCGGAGAGGCTTTGCGGTCCTGGTCTGTTCCGTGTGTCGGGCAGGATGCCTCTTTTCGCTGCTCTTTCTCGCCGCCGGGCCTGCCCGCTGTCAGGACACGGCCGGGTCCGAACCGAGCCCGGTCCCCGCATGGTCCGCTCCGCTTCTCTGGCGACCTTCGGCCGGGGAACCGGGTTTGACCGGTCCAGGCGGGGCCGGAGATCGGGAACAGTCCCGCGCGGCGCGGCCGATGTCGGAGGCTTCGGTCCCGACGCCGCCGTTGCCGCTCATCGGCATCCCTCCTTGCCGCATCGCGGATACGCGCGGCAATGGATTTGCGGGGCAGTACGGACCGCCGGCGCTCGCTCCCGGGGCACCGCGCAGCTTCGTCTTGACGGGACAATGCGGCATTCCATCCACCGCGCAGGCGGTCTCCCTGAACGTCACGGTGACCAACACGCAGGCGCCGGGGTTCGTCAAGATCTTTCCCGAGGGCGGGGCGTCGCCCGTCGTCTCGACGCTCAATTACACGGCGGGCCAGACGGTCGCCAACGCCGCGGTGGTGCCGCTGGGAACGGGAGGCGGCGTGACCGTGGGCGCCGCAGCGGGCACGGATCTGATCCTCGACACCGACGGCTACTACGACGCGAACGGCCTGATCACTCAGGTGAGCGCGGGCACGGGGCTCTCCGGAGGCGGCAGCTCCGGCAACGTGACGCTGGGCATCGCGGCCGGCGGCGTGACATCCGGCGAGCTCGCCTCCAGCGCCGTCACGTCGCCCAAGATCGCGGCCAACGCAGTCACCGCCG
>DATFTF010000432.1:0-13970 GCA_035262245.1 Thermoanaerobaculia bacterium | reverse complement strand
AGGCAGCGTCAGCAGAACGAGGGCCGGAGGCAGCCAGACCCACCGCCACGCGCCCCGCGCGATGAGAACCAACACGAGCGCGCAGCCCGCCAGAAGCAGTCCCCCGGTGACGATGTCGACGAAGGGATCGTTCTCCAGCATGACCGTCCAGGTGGAAGAGCCCTGCCAGTGGAACGCTTTCGCCATGTTCCAGAGATTCCCGGCGAAGATCTTGATGGGCGCGGCCGCGAGGGCCCGCTCCGCTCCGGTCGCGCGGGTGGCCGAGCGAGCCCAGAAGAACGCGCGGTTCGGCGACAGGAAGATGAACTTCAGTAGGGGAAGCGCGACGATCACCGCTGTGGCCGTCACGAGCAGGCCCTGCCCTACGACTCGCCACCGCCGGCCGCTGCGCCGGCGGTCGGTCAGAGCGAACGCGAAGGCGAGCGGCACGAGAAGCGGCGCGACCCGGAACGAGGTGTACCCAAAGAGGCCGGCTCCCGCTGCGGCGCCTGCGGCGAGCAATGACCCGCGGTCGCCGCGCCGCTGCCAGCGCGAGAGCGCCCACAGGAGAATCGTCGTCGGCAGAATGGCGTGGGTGTAGTCGAGGCCCTGGCGGGCCAGGGAGAAGTTCCATTTTCCCCATGCGGCCAGGGCGGCCACGCTCAGTCCGAGCACCGGCCCCCCGAACTCCCGGCCGAGGAAGTAGAGGGCGAGAACTCCTGCGACTCCGAGCACTGCGGTGCCCACCTTGAGCGTTAGGAAATGAAGAGGCAGCCCGGCGAAGACGAAGGCGCACGACCAGTAGAAGTGGAGGGGCTCGCGGCCGAGGTTGCGCAGGAAGTAGATGGCATGGCGACCGTGCAGCAAGTCCAGCATGTCCAGCATTTCCTCGCAATGGTCGCTGACCGGATTGGGCGGCACGCTCTGCAGGCGCCAGAAGCAGAAGAAGACGGCCACGGCCAGCACCACGGTCAGGCCAATCGCCTCCGCGCGGCTCCAGGGCGCCCGCGCCGCCTGCGGCGGGGACGGCCCGGCAGGTCGCCAGGCGGCGACCCAGAGGGCGATCGCCGCGAACCAGAGAAGCGTCGGCAGGAGGCGGAACTCGTCAGTCGGCATCCGCCAGAACGACAGCCCGGCCGCCGCGAGAGCGGCAAGGAGCGCTCCCCGGCGCGGGCGGCCGGCCTCCGGATCGAGAGGTGGAAGTTCCTTCCGGCCCTCGGACGCCGACGCCAGGACGACCCAGAGCAGGAGGCCGGCCCACAGCGCGGCCATCACCCATAGCGGAGTGCGGTGCCGCTCAAGCCCCAGGCTCGCGGCGATCAGTGCTCCGAGCGCGGCCAGACCGAGCCAGGCTCTCCAGGCCGACGGCGCGCTTCCCACCGGCGGCCGGCCAGCCTCAATCACGGGAGCTCACGCGCCGATCGTCCCAGATCGGCGTCATCTCTCTCAAATGTACGTCCATGTCCTCCGGCGCTCCCACCATGAGGATCTCCAGCCGGACCGCGCGAACCGGCCGATCCGACGCCGTATCGATCTGGATGAGGGGATCGGCGGGCTGTCCAGCAAACGTCCCCTCCGACCACACCCCCGGAGATCCGTCCTCGGGATCGACCCGGAGCCGCACCGCGGCATCGAAACCGGATGTCGAGAGCGACAGGAGGAAGCCGCGGATGCGATGCGGTCTGTCGAAGTGCAGCTCGACCACGGCGGGGTTGACCTGGTCGGTTCGAACCAGCGTTCCCCAATCCCCGTCGAAGAGGTTGGCGACCGTGCCCAGGTCGAACCGGGGATGGGCGGAGCAGACCGACTCGCCCCCGAGCACGACTTCCTCCTCGATCAGGCGGCGGCGCTCCCTGCGCTCCTCCTCGAGGAGCGCGTCGAAGCGGGACGAGTAGCGCAGGCGAGCGAAGTAGAACCCGGGATGCCCGTCCGGCAATGGAATCATGGTCTCCTTCCTCACGACCTCGAACTTCGGGTTCTCGCGCGTTCGATTCCACTCATCGGCGGTGAGGACCTGAATCGCTTCGGGCGTCAGGTCCTGCCGTGAGGCGCCGTAGTAGTCGATATTCCGCAATGCGATCTTCGGATCGCCCGGGCAGAAGAAGAGGAGCAGATCGTCGGGATCGTTGGCCCATACCGGCGAGACGTACACGTCACATCCGGGATGGCGGACGCGCTGCGCCCGAACCTCCCCGAACACCTGCTTCGCACCGTACTGGAGACCGAACATACCGTAATCGGAAAACCACCACGGCGAGTTCAGCAGCGAGTCCGTGAGCATCCATCCATGAAGGCCGGCGAAGCCGAGGAAGACGAGGCCCCCCACCCACGCCTCCGGCGCGCGCCGGGCCGCGAGCGCCAGCAGCGAGTCGAGCGCGATCGCAGCGAGCATGCTCGCAACCACGACCAGGATCATCGCGCGCGTCACGCCGGGATGGACCAGCGCGCAGCCGACCGGAGCCGCGAGAAGCGCGATCCACATCGTCCGGGGGCCGGGGGAACGGATTCGAACGGCGCAGAGGACAGCTCCAGCCAGGGCCAGCGGCAGAACCGGCAAGAACAGGTAGGGATATCCCTTCATCTGATGCCGGATGAGCTCGCGCGTCTCGTCCGTGCCGAACCAGTAGGACGGAGAGAAGCCGGCGGCGTACTCCGCGGCGAACCGCGTCCACTTCTGGCCGGTGGACAGTGCGGGATCGACCCAGTAGGAGTTCAATCCCCTCAGGCGCTCCTGGACGGACTGCGGGTGGGCGCGGACGAATCGCAGATACGGCAGCGCGCACACCAGAAGCACGGGGATCGCCACCCAGAATGCCCGACGCTCTTTCCAATGATGGCGGGCATCGACCAGAAGCAGCGCCGCGCCGGTCACCGCCAGCACGGGTTGGAAGGCGTTGTATCCGTAGAACGTCAGCGCCGCGCAGAGCGCGGCCGGCAAAATGCTCCACGTACGGCCCGTCCGATATCGCAGATAGAAGTAGAGAAACCCGATGTAGGCGCCGGTGGCCAGCATCAGCTCGAAGGCGATGCGGGTGTGGAGGAACCACGCCGGGGCCGCCGACAACAGGAGCACGCCGATCCACCAGAACCGGAGGCCGAGGAAGTCGCGCAGGATCAGCCCCGCCGCGGCCATGGCCGGCAGCAGCAGAATGACCTGAGTGGCGCGCGTCGCGAAGACGGAATGTCCTGCCAGGAGAGTCGGCGGAACTTGCGCGTAGGCCCCGATGGAAAGGTTGTACACGCCCCCGTTGTCGAAGTAGGTCGGGAGAATCTCGCCCTGCGCCGACCGTCCGTGGTTCTCCAGGAGCTCGGAGGCCTTCACCGTCTGCACGGCCTCGTCGCAGAAGAAGAAGATGGGGAAGCGTTCCAGGCCGACAAGCCGCGTCGCCAGAAACAGCAGGAGGGAGAGGGCGAAGAGGATCTCCGCCATCCGCGCCTCTCGAGACGTCGCGGCCTGCATTCAGGCGCGGAAGACTCGCTCCTCCGTCCCGTCCAGCCACCGGTCGACGAGCTCGACCCCCTGCATGAACGAATGGTCCTGGTTGCCGACCTCGTACTTCCAGGCCCCGAACCGTCCCCGCGAGTAAATCTCGCGAGACTCCAGGTACTCCTGGAGCACGCCGAGCGCCTCGTCGCGGTCGGCCGAAGGGACGGGATAGGCGTGGCCGGCATGGATCAGGTAGGTCGACTCGACCAGATCGAGATCGGAGGAGGCGAGAATCTGCTCCCGAACGAGGCCGTCCAGGACGGCGCGGACAAAATCGCCCCGCGGCAGGGGCCGCGACGCGGAATAGGTCGTCTCGGTCAGAATCGACGAGTGCCGCGAAGTGTCCCCGCGCGGCACGATGTCCGGCGAGTAGTTGGAGAGATAAGTGATCCGGTAGAACGGCGTCGCGGGGTCGGGGAAATAGATCCAGTTCTTGGTCGAGGGCGCGGGGCGCTTCAGGCCGACCCCGACGGAGAAGAGACGGTTGAACAGAAGACGTCCGGCGGCCTGGCGCACCCGCTCCGGAACGTGGCGCAGCCGCCGCACCAGCGCGGTCAGCGGCAGCGTGGAGCAGAGACGGTCGTAGGCGCGGGTCGAGCCGTCGGAAAAGAGGATCTCGCGCTTCTCTTCGTCCACACAGGCGACCCGCTTGTTCAGACGCACCCGATCCCCCAGATAGGGAAGGACCGCGAGCCAGAGACCGACGGTCCCCCGCGTCGCGGGATACCCGAAGGTCGCGTTGGGGCCCCAGTCGGAGACCTTCGAGGTCAGCGAGGCCTCCAGGGCTTTCTTCCAGTCGACGACCGCGACCCGCTCGGCGATCCAGTAGAAGCCCATGCGTGTCAGCGGCGTGGCCCAGACCTTCTGGTTGTAAGGCACCATGAAGTGTTTGGCCACGCCCGCTCCGAACCGGGCCAGGATCCACTCCTCGAAGTTCTCGTACGCGCGGTCGCGGTCGATGGTCTGCGACTCGACGAGCCCGATCAGGCATTCGAGCATCGCCTCTTCGGGCAGCGAGGACAGATGGTTTTGAAAGGGATACCGAACGTAGCGGTCCTGGAACTTGATCCAGCTTTCCCGGTCGATCCGCCGGATCCCATCCTTGCCGAGCATCTTCTCCAGGAACGCGTTGAAGTAGGGGTACCCCGAGAAAATGATGTGACCCGAGACGTCCCAGGTATAGCCCTTCGCGTCGTGGAAGCTCGTGGCCAGGCCGCCGATGTGGCCGGCCCGCTCGAAGACCTCGAAATCGGTCTCGCCTCGCTCGTGCAGGCGATAGGCCGCACCGAGGCCGGTGGGACCGGCCCCCACGAGCACGGTGCCTCTCACCGGGCCCCCGCCGGCGCTCTCTGGGCGGCGCTCGAGCGGCGGATCTCAGACCGCAGCTCGAAGAGGTACCGAATCACCCGGGCGACGGTGCCGATCATCTTCCATGGCCGGTGAATCGATTGCCCGGCCTCCCGGGGAAAATGCCGGACCACGACCTCGGAGACCTTCCAGCCCGCGATGCGGCAACGCGCGAAAATCTCGTCCCCGACGAAGTTGATGCGGTGCTTGATTTCCAGGCTTCGGGCGACCGGCTGGCGGAAGGCGCGGCAGCCGCCGTTGATGTCGTGGAGGGGCGAGCCGAGGATCCAGCGGGAGAGCAGGTTGAGACCCTTCGAAAGAACCAGCCGCGGCAGAGGATCGTGGCGCTCTTTCTTCCAGCCGAACACGACGTCGGCGCCCGCGTCGATCGCCGCAAGAAACGCCGGCGCGTCGGCCAGAGTGTGCTGCCCGTCGCCGTCCACGACCATGATGACCTCGCCGGGCGTCGACCGCAGCCCCGTTTCCGTGGCCACGGCGTATCCCTTGTTTCCCTGGTGATGCACGACCTGCACGCGGGCGTCGGCCCGGGCCAGACTGTCGGCGATCTCGCCGGTCTTGTCCCGGCTGCCGTCGTCGACGACCACGATTCGGAAATCGAGGCCGCGCACGGCCGACAGCGAGGTCACCGCCTCCGCGACGGTCCGAGCGATGAGCTCCTGCTCGTTGTAGGCCAGGAACGCCACGCCCAGCCGCGGCTCCCGCTGTGAAGACATCTGCGCGCCCGCTCCTTTCTCGATCCGACGAGCCTCAGCCGCGGAGGTGTCCGTAGATGATCCAGCCCGCGGCGGCGACCCACCCGAGCACGATCAAGAGGATCCAGGGGTCGTCGATCAGAAGCGCCTGCGTGGGATTGCCGCCCCCGCCTCGGCGGTACACCAGCCGCACATACCGGGCGATCCCGAGCACTACGAAGGGGATGGTCGGAGCGAAGGAGCGTCCACCATGCATGGCGAACGTGGAGGGCACGACGGCGTAGGCGGAGTAGGCGGCCACGGTGGTCAGGGCGGTCAGGACGAAGAGAAAATCGAGCCCCTCCGACCGGTACGACGCCAGGACGGCGCGGTGCTCCGCTGACGACGCGCCGCCGGCGTTCTGAAGCTCCCACTGCCGCTTCCCCACGACGAGGAAGAGTGCCAGCAGGTAGGCGCAGCCCATCAAGAACGGAGACGCCGGCAGCTGAGCGAGCGCCGCGCCTGCCAGGGCCCGCATCGGAAGACCCGCCGCGACGATGAAAGCCTCCAGGAACGGAACGTGCTTCAACCAGAGCGAGTAAGCGATCATGAGGGCGCCGTAAACCGCGCACCAGCCGCCGAAGCCCTCCGCGAGGGCGAAGGCCAGGCCCACGGCGGCGGCCCCGAGCGGGAGGGCCACGCCGAGCGCGGTGGAGACGCGCAGCTCGCCGGACGCGAGGGGGCGGTGGCGCTTGACCGGATGCGCTCGGTCACGCTCGCGGTCGACCACGTCGTTGATCAGATACACGGAGCTCGCCAGTGCGCAGAAGACGGCGACGCCGACGGCCGCGCTGCGCCAGCCGCGCGCCGTCGACAGGGCTCCGCCGAAGAGAAACGGGAGAGGCAGAACCAGATTCTTGACCCACTGCGCCGGCCGGGCGGCGGCGAAAAGTGCCGCGAGGGAACGCGTGGGCGAGTCCGTGGCGGCCAGGACCGGACCGGACGAGGATTCGACCGCCATCCCATCCATTGTAAAGGAGAGGCGCGCGGGCTCGAAGGGCGAGACGCGAAATCACCTACAATCTCATCGATTCCGTTGGAGGAGACCGCCTCTTGCCGCAACCCGGGACCCTGATCGAAGGCAAGTACGAGATCGTCGGAAAGATCCGCGAAGGCGGTATGGGGACGATTTACAAAGTCCGCCACCGCCTCTTAGACGAAGTGCGGGTGGTCAAGGTGATGAAGCCGTCGATCACCGCCGACGAAGAGTTGAAGCGCCGCTTCGCCGAGGAGGCCAAGATGGCCACCCGGTTGAAGCATCCCAACATCGGGACCATCCACGACTTCGCGCTGGACGAGGACGGCACCGGGTACCTGGTCATGGAATACATCGACGGGGTGAACCTCGCCGAGCTCCTCCACTCCAAGGGACCGCCCGGGCTCCCGCTGGCGCTGGAGATCATGCACCAGTCGCTGCTGGCGCTCGGCTATCTCCACCGCCGCAACGTGATCCACCGCGATGTTGCTCCCGACAACCTGATGTTGAGCCACGACGAGGAGGGCAATCCGAGGGTCAAGCTCATCGATCTTGGGATCGCCAAGAATCTGGACCGACCCGTCGAGCTGACATCCACCGGCGTGTTCCTCGGAAAGTTGAAGTACGCCTCGCCCGAGCAGTACGGATCCTTGAAGGCGGGAGAGAAGCTCGACGGAAGAAGCGATCTGTACTGCCTCGGAACGGTGATCTACGAGCTGTTGACCGAGAAACGCCCGTTCGCCGGAGAGACGCCGGCGGAGCTGCTCCGGGCGCACCTTTTCAGCCCGCCGATCCCGTTCGAGGAGAGCGACCCGCATGGGCGCGTTCCGGCCGATGTGCGCAAGATCATTCTCCGGGCTCTGGAGAAGCGTCGCGAGGACCGCTACGCGACGGCCGAAGAGTTCGACCGCGAAGTCGTCGCGTTGCGACACCGGTACGGCGAGCCGGGAGTCGTCGATCACACGGTGCAGATGATCTCCACCGTTCGAGACACGCCCGGCGCGGCGGAGGCGCAGACCGTCACGCCCAGCGCCCAGAATCGCCTGGACCGCCAATTCGTGGCAGCGACCACCCCCTCGAGCTCGCGGCCCGAACTGGCCGTCGTTCCTCCGCAGGGCGCGGGAGCGCAGCCGGAGAAGCCGTCCGGCGTGCGCCGGCCGGCGGGCTCGCGCCGCTGGACGGGCGTCGCCGCGGCCGCGCTCGTCGTCCTCGGCGCCGTGCTGCTGTGGGAGAAGCCCTGGAAGTCCTCGAGGCCCGGGATCCCGGCGGCGGCTCCCACGCCGGTCCCCGCCGCCGCCACGCCGGGGACCGTCAGTGCCGCGGTCGAGCAGCCCACCCCTCCCCTGGCGACGGCGCTTCCCACCGAAGCTCCTGCGACGCCGCCGCCGCCCACGGTTGCCCCCAGGCCGACGCCGGCGGCGGACATCGCCGGCGAGCGCGCCGACGCTCTCGACGCCCGGCAGCGGGCCTCCCGCGTGCGCGCCGACGCCGAACGGGCAGGCGCCGCGCAGAAGGCCCCGGGACCTTACGGCGCGGCGCGGCGATCTCAGGCCGACGCGGAGCGCTTCCTGGCCCAACGACGCTTCGCCGCTGCAAGCCAGGCCTTCGAGAGGGCCGCTGGAGGCTTCGAAGCGGCGCAGTCCGAGGTCGAGCGGATCGCCTCGCTGCCGAGCGCAACGGCCCCTCCAGCGCCGACCGGCCGCCCGGAGCCGCCGCGAGTGCCGACGGCGGTCGCGGTCGTGGTCCCTCCGACCGTGCCGGCGGCGCACCCCGAGCCGACCAAGCCGACGGTCACCGAGCAGGACCGGATCCGCGAGGCCATCCGTCGCTATCAGCAGGCCCAATCCAATCTCGACGCCGACCTCTACGCCGGTGTTTTCCCCTCTGTGGACCGCGCCCGAATCCGCGCGGCCTTCTCGGACCTCCGCTCCCAGAGCGTGGACATCTCGATTCAGAAGGTCGATCTCGCTCCCGGCGGGAACACGGCGACCGTCCGCGCTTACGAGATCCGAACCGCGGTCCCGCGCGTGGGCAACGAGCAGCACATCGAGGGGGCCCGGGTCTTCACGCTCGAGAAGACCCCCGAAGGCTGGGTGATTACGCGGCTGGCGAACCAGTAGTCATCGCAGCGCGATCGCAACGCGATCGCGGCGGGATCAGCGGGATTTTGGGGCCCTTCGCAACGCGGCCAAGTTTCGCGAAACTGGATTCGCGAAACGACTCGCGTTGCGGGAGCCGAAGCGGAGCTTCGGGATCAGGCGTCCGGTCGAGGCCGCATCCGGCCGAGCCGGACGCCGGTGCGCGCCAGGCGCGCAGATCCCGATGCGCAGCGTAGGCGACGTTAGAAACTGTAATCCAGCCCCACCAGCGGCGTGAAGTCGTCTCTCAGTCCGTTCTTGTTGAGCGGGAAGAGCCCGTTGACCGTCAGCAGCAGGTTGCCGACCGGGTTGATCTTGAAGCCGACCGAGCCGAGAACGGTGTGGAGGTTGCCCTCGTGCGTGATCAACCGCGGGAGCACGGCGGAGGTCAGCACCGGCGGCGCCTTCGGATTCGGGTTGGTGTTGGCGACGAAAGTGGCGTCCTGAACCTCGACGATCTGGGTATCCCTGTAATAGCGGCCGACGGCGTCCACGATGAAGGTGAACCGCGGCGACGCCGCCAGATCGAATCCCGCCGCGTAGTCGATCTCGTCGGGAAGCCGGGGCTTGCCCGAGCGGTGGTCGGAAAACGAGTAACCGCCGTTCAAGTGCGGCGAAAAGATCCCGAAGTGGCCGGAGCCGATGGCGTAGATCTTCACCTGCGTGGTGCCCGTCCCGAGCAGGTTGGCGTCGTCTCCGGTCGGGAGCCGGACGTCGGTCGCCAGAGCGACTCCGAGGCTGGAGGACTGCGTCAGCCGGAACTTGGCTCGGAGCACGATGTCGCCCACTCCCGAGGCGTCTCCGCTCTCGTTGAACGTCTCGGAGTCTCCCCCGTTCTGAAAGCGGTGAATGGCCGGCGCGTTGGTGGCCGTGGCCAGGCGGTCGATGGTCGCGTTCGTTTGCGCGTCGAGCGAGACTTTCACGACCGGCACAGCGACCGCGACGTCGAATCGGTCGCTCAAGCCGTACGTCATCTCGAACGCGGTGATGTCCGTCTTGATCTTGAGGAGGATCTCCGCCGTGATGACGTCGCCCTCGAACCACGGCTGGAGGTTGGATTTGTCGCCATTGATGTCGATGTGCGTGAACACCGCTTTCAGTCCACCCCCCTGGAGAGAGATGTCGTTGATGTGATCGAACGTGTAGTGGCTGAAGTTCAGGCCGATGTTGAAGCGGTTCTTGCCGATGGTGTCCACGCGCTCGGCGTAGATGGGGCCGAAGCTGTCGGTGGCCCGGGTGAAGACGCCCAGGGCGGGGTCGAAGGTGTAGGTGAAGCCGCCGGCGGAGGAGGCCAGCGGGAAGGTCGACAACTGCTGCGCAATGCTCTCGTTGAGCGTCTCGATGGCCAGGAACTGCGGAGAGTTGGCGCCGATGAAGTGCGTCTCGTGGCTGGGGAATCCGGCCGGCGGAGGCGCCAGCGTGATGCCCTGCCGGAGAAAGTCGGGCAGGAGGTCGCGCAGGTTGAAGCTCTGCGCCGCGAGCGGCAGGGGCAGGAGCGCGAACGCGAGCAGTGCGAGAGCGTGGCGCAGACGCATGGGGTGCCTCCTCCAAAAAATTCGCCGGTACCGGGGGATCGAACGTCTCCAGACTAGGCCCGGCGAAGCCGCCGGTCAAGCCGGGAGGCGATGCCGCGGCGTCCTCAGCGTAGCGGGCGAGTCAGGCGCCGGTAGCTCTTCAGATGGCGCAGAGCGGCGGCCGGGTCGCCGAGCCTCTCGCGCAGGTTCGCCGCGTTGAAGTGCGCGTCGGCGTCTTCCGGATCGAGCTCGGCGGCGCGCTCATAGAGCGCCACCGCCTCTGCCGGCCGATCGAGGTCCTCCAGCGCAACTCCCAGGTTGAAGGTGGCAGTGGGATCGTCGGGACGCGCCTCGAGAGCCCGGCGATAGTGCCCCTGTGCCTCCGCCGCAAGTCCCTCTTCGTGCAGAAGCCTCCCCAGGTTGACGTGCGCGTCGGCATGGTCCGCGTCGAGCTCCAGCGCGCGCTCGTAGGCCTCCCGGGCTTCGCGCGGAGACGAGGCCTCGAGCTCGCAGCCCCGTGCGTACCAGCCGTCGGCCGAGAGCTTCCCGCCTCCCTCGCGCGCCCGGGCGAACTCGCGGCGCGCAATGGGAGCGACCTGGCGAGCCTCTCCGGCTGCGTCGAAGTCGAGGAGGATCTGCCCCGAGTCGGGGTGCCAGCGGCGCTCCCCGTCGCCGGCCACGAGCTGCCCGCCGCCGAGCGCGAGCTGCAGGTCGGTCATGCGCCCCGAGGGGAACCGTTCGCGCAGCCGGACCAGAGCGCGCCGAATTCGCCGCGGACCCACACGGGTCGAGAGAAGCTCACGGGCCGCCTTGAGAAGGACCAGATCCTGAAAGGAGAAGGAGAGGCGGCCTCCGGGTCCCCGGCCGGGTTCGACCAGACCGGCCCGGGCGAAGGCCCGCACACGAGAAGGAGACAGGCCGAGGAGACGAGAGATGTCCCGGGTCGAATAACCGGTCGCCGAAAACGAAGAGTGATCCGTGCTCAGGTCTCCGATTACTTCCTTCCTCCTGCCGCCTTCTTCTCACCGCCCCGCGCCGCCCGCTTGGCCGGCTTTCGGTCGGCCGCCGCTTCGGCCTTTCGGGCCGGCGCCGGCGACTTGGACAGGCTCCGGCGCAGCGCCTCCATCAGATCGATGACCTCTCCGGGCTTGGGCCGCGGAGCGGCGGAGATCTCCTCCCCGGTCTCGATCTTGCGCTGGAGCTGCTCCTGGATCCGTTTCTTGACTTCGTCTTCGTAGGCCTGGGGACGGAAGCTGTCCGAGGAGCTCTGATCGACCAGCATCGTGGCGAGCTTCAACTCCGCGTCCTTGACTTCCTCGGGCTCCAGCCCCACCTCGGCGATGGGGCGGATCTCGTCGGCGTAGAGAAGCTGCTGCATCACGAGGCCTCCCTCGGCGGGGCGGAGCATGACCAGGTACTGCTTGCCGCGCGCGGCGTACTTGGCCAGAGCCACGCGTTTGGTCGTGCGCATGGCCTGCGCCAGCAGCCAGTAGGCCTTCGAGCCTCCCTTGTCCGGACCGAGGTAGTAGGCCTTGTCGAAATAGATCGGGTCGACCGCGGCGACCGGAACGAACTCGGTCACCTCGATCGTCTGCGTCGACTCCTCCTCCAGCGCCTTCAACTCTTCGTCGGTGAAGAGCACGTACTGATCCTTGGAGAACTCGTAACCCTTGCGCATCTCGTCGCGCGTGACGACGACATTGTCCTCCTTGGGGCAGATGTACTGCTGCTTCAGGCGCGAGCCGCATTTGGCGTGGAGGAGATTGAAGGAGATTGCCGAAGAGGCGTTGGCCGCGGAGAAGAGCTTGACCGGAATGGACACGAGGCCGAATGAGACGTTGGCGGCGGCGATCGCTCTGGCTGGCATCGGTTCTCCCTTCGCACAAACAGGCCCCTCGACGGGGCATAGATTCTTAAGTCTAACAGGGAAAGAGCTTAGCCAGGCCCGACCAAAGGGCCCATGCGCTCTGCGAAAGCCGGCCCGGTCGCCTCGTCCTCGTGCTTGAAGAAGACATAGGCCTCGCTCCAGGGCTGGGCCTGAATTCGCTCGGCCCAGTTTCGGAGCGACTCCTCGCCGTAATCCTGACGCCTCAGCCGCAGATAGCCCCAGCCGGCGGTGGCTTCCAGCGGCGTCGCGAGCTCCTCGTCTTCCGCGATGCAGAGGGCGCGCCCCGCGGCGTTGAGAGCCTCGTAGACGGCCGCGTCGAACCAACTCTCGTGGCGGAACTCGAACGCGCAGGGCGCGGTGGCCGGCAGAGAGCCCAGGAAGTCGGTCAGCCGCGGCAGGTCCTTCTTGAAGTTGGGAGGGAGCTGGAAGAGGGTCGGTCCGAGGCGGTCTCCCAGAGTCGAGGCGGTCTGAAAGAAATAGTCGACCAAGTCGGAAGCCTCCTTGAGGCGCCGGTGGTGGGTGATCCGCTGGGAAGCCTTCAGAGCGAAGCGGAATCCGTCGGGGACCTGCTCCGCCCACTGCGCCAGCATCGAAGCCTTCGGCATGCGGTAGAAGGTGTTGTTGATCTCGACTGCGCCCAGCCGCCCGGCGTAGTAGCGGAGCATGTCCGAGGCCGGGAGGTCCTCCGGATAGAAGCTTCCCTTCCATTCCTTGTAGGAGAAGCCGCTGGTTCCGACGCGGACGAGCACCGCCGTGTCACCGCGCGATCTCGACGTCCTGGCGGTACGCCTCGTAGGCCTTCTGGTACTCCATCACCCGCGCCACCTCGGCCACGAACTCCTCGGCGTACCCGGCCCGCCGCAGAAGATGGAATCCCATCTCCATGCCGGACGTGATTCCCCCGGCGGTGATGATCCGCCCCGCGTCGACGACCCGTGCTCGCGAGATCTTGCAGCCGGGCGCGATCTTGGCCAGCCGGTCGATCGGGACCATTCCGGCGGGCGATTGCTCCACGCGGTCGGGCTCCTTGCGGTTCGTAGCCGTGAGACCGTCGAGCAGACCCATCTTTCCGTAGATCCAGGAGCCGGTGCAGACCGACGTCAGCAGCGTCGTCTCGGGCAGGGAACGGATGTAGTCGTGGAGCCGGCGGTTGTGCAGCTCCTGACGGGTCCCGAACCCGCCGGGGATGAGGAACGCGTCCATGGCCGGCGAATCGGAGAAGCAGTAGTTGGGCAGGACGGTGAAACCGGCCTGCGTCTGCACCGGACGCATCGCGTCGGCGATCAAGAACGCGTCGAGCTCGGGATCGAAGCGACGGGCCACCGAAAAAACGCCGTGCGGCGCGGCGAAGTCGACGACCTCGGCGTCCTTGAAGACGTAGATCCCTAGCCGGAAGCCGGGGATCCGAAGGGGTTGGGCCATGCTGTCCCCCTTTTCGCAACGCGGGACTTTAGCACCGCCGTTATAGGCTTGCGCGTTCATGTCCGCGACACTTCCTCCCCGATTCGATCCGAGGCGGCGCCGAGTGGTCACGCTCGCTCTGGTGCTGATCACCGCACTCGCGTCCTTCGAATCGACCATCGTCTCGACGGCCATGCCGACGATCATCGGGGACGTCGGGGGTCTTCCCCTCTACGCCTGGGTCTTCTCGATCTACCTTCTGACCTCGACCGTGGCCATGCCGATCTACGGGCGCCTGGCCGACATCTACGGGCGCCGCCGGATTCTGCTGACGGGCATCAGCGTTTTTCTGGCCGGGGCCTGCCTCTGTGCCTTCGCGCATTCCATGCCGCAGCTGATCGTAGCGCGGGCGATCCAGGGGCTGGGCGCGGCGGGGCTCATTCCCATCTCGATGACGGTGGCCGCCGACATCTATTCGCTCGAAGAAC
>DATFTF010000431.1:0-3836 GCA_035262245.1 Thermoanaerobaculia bacterium | reverse complement strand
CAGGCCAGGAGGGCGACGCGCTCGGAATGCCCCGACGTCGTCGGATCCCGCTGCTCGATCGCCGTCACCGAGGCCTCTACGAATCCTTCGAACAGCCGGCGAATGTTCTCGGTCAGTCTCCGGTTCTCCACGGCCACCGCGGCCTGCGCCGCGAGCGAGCGAGCGACGTCCTCGTTCTCCGCGTCGAAGGGGACCGTCTCGACCTTGAGCATGGCGGTGATGCTGGAGTCGGGAACCGTGTACTTGCGGCGGTTCAGGAGCTGCAACACGCCGATGGTGCGCCCCTGGGGCGTCTTCATCGGCACCGCGAGGTTGGACCGGGATCGAAAGTTGAAACGCTTGTCGAAGGAGGGATCGAAGCGGTAGGGGACGCCGGGCGGCAGGTCGTAGACATCCGGCAGGTTCAGCGGCTGGCCGACGCGGGCGACGAAGCCCGCGATCGAGGAGTCGTCGAGCGGCAGGCTGTACACGGAGAGATCCGAGATCTGCAGCCGGACCGAATCGTTCTGGGCCTTGACGAACTTCAAAACGTCGCCCTTCTCCCCCGGTTCCAGGAGATAGAGCGCTCCGGCGTCCGCCTGGGTCAGCCCGCGCGCCCGCGTGAGGATCATCTCGAGAAGACGCTCGTGATCCTGCTCCGCGGTCAGGGCCACGCCGACGTCGACCAGAGCTTCAATTTCCCGCTTCCGGTGCGCAAGCGCCCGGCGGGCTCGCGCCGAAACCGCCCGCTCCTCGACGATTCGAAAAAGCGAAACCACCGCGCGCTGGCAGTCGTCCGCCGAAGCCGATTCCGGCAGAGAAAAGTACGCCCGCACCGACCAGAACGGGTCCACGGCGCCCGTCCATCCGCCGATGAGCAGAACGGCGATCCGGTCCGCTCCCTCGCCGAGATCGGCAGGAGGCGGCAGCGCGAGCGCCCCGACCAGCGAGGCGTCCGCGACGACCACGCCGACCTCGTCCGATGCCAGCGCGAGGCTATCCGACGGGAAGGGGCGCGTCTGATGCTGGCCTGCAACCCCGCACAGCCACTCCGCCGCCGGCGAGCCGTGGTAGAGCACCCGGCGAAAGCCGCCGCTTTCGGAGGGAGGCACGCGGATATTCTATTCCGGGCGGGGCTATATCAGATTTGATATAAACGCGAGCTCCGCGTCCGGCAAGAGCCTGGTCAGGCTTCGAGATCCAGAAGCAGCTCGCGCACCGTTTCGGGAGACAGAGGCGAATCGGCCGAGTAACCCCCGTGCCGGACGGAGAGCGCCGCCGGCTCTCCTGCGTCCAGAGCGGCCCGCCCCGCCTGGCCCAGCGCGAACCGGATGTAGTGGACGGCCGAAATGCGGTCCTCGCGGCTCTGGCCCGGAGCGAACCGGGCGGGGAACGACTGGTTCCCGGCCGTCAGAGTGAGCCGCCCCGGCTGGTCGAGCCCGATGAAGCCTTCCAGGACCGGCTGAACTTTCTTCGCCTCGGTGACCTCGATGAAGAGGGTGGCCGCGACCTCGCCCTCCCGGGGCAGAAGCTCGTTGTAGACGTCGATCTCGTCCTGGACCTTCTCCGGCGCAACGATGCGCTCGATGCGCAGCATTTCCTGAACCTGGAACCGCACTGTCTCCCGGTTCTCGAAGACCAGGGTCATGAGGGGGCCGAGCGCGATCCGCCGCCGACTCTTCAGGTCGATGACACGGCGCCGGAAGTCCGCGCGGCCCAGCTCGTACTCGTGGAGGTTCTGGATCTCGTCGGCAGTCAATAGCTTCATGAGATGCCTTTCCCGGAGAAGGCGCCCGCCGTCTGGGCCGGCCCTATTCCGCTCCCAGGCCATAGGCCTCGGCCAGGATCTGGACCGGATGCTTGGCGGAACGCCCGGTACCCTGTCGGATCTGAAGGGCCGCGAGCGGACAGTCGGTGGCGATGGTATCCGGACGGCCCTCGGCGACTTCCTGAAAAACGGGAGCTCCGATCTTCATCGACAGAGGAAAGTATTCCGTCTTCATGCTCCAGGTCCCGTCGTGGCCGGTGCACCTCTCGACGGTGGTCACGTCCGCGCCGGGAATGAGCTTCAGGAGGTCCCGCGATTTGAAACCGATGTCCTGAACCTTCAGGTGGCAGGGAAGGTGGTAGAGCACTCTGCCCGGGCTGCGGCGGAAGTCCAGGGTCAGGCGCCCCTCGGCGTGACGGCGCATCAGGTACTCGCACAGGTCGACCGTCGAGTCGGAGACCTGACGGCCCCTCTCTTCCGCCCCGAGGAGCGGATACTCCTTGCGAAGCGTCAGGCTGCAGGTTGGGCCGGGCGCGATGATCGTGTAGCCGGCCTCGACGAAGGGACCGAAGGACGCGACGTTGGTCAGACGGCACTCCCGTGCCGAATCGATATCGCCAGTCTCCAAAAAGGGCATGCCGCAGCAGCGCTGCTCCGGGACGGCCACGGCGATTCCGTTCTTCTCCAGGACCGCGACGACCGCGCGGGCCACGTCGGGAGCGTTGTAGTTCAACGAGCACGTCACGAACAGGGCCACCCGGTCTCCCGAGGAAGCCTTGCGCTCCGGCCGGGTCCGCCCGCCCCTGCGCTCCCACCACGCCTGGAAAGTCTCTCCGGAGTACGTCGGCAGCAAACGGTCGCGGTGCACGCCAAGTGTCTTCTCCAGAAGCACTCGTGCCGGCCGGCTCTCGTTGACCGAATTCACCAGGGGCGCGAGCGCTGAGGAGAGCCGGCCCATCGCGTCCGCGGAGGAGAGAACGCGCTCCCGCAGCCCGGGCTTGCCGGCGTTGCGGACATGCGCCGCGCGGTCTCGAAAAACCACTCGCGGGACGTCGACGTCCCACCGGTGCGGCGGGTAGTAGGGGCAATGCGGAATGCAGAGCTTGCATTCGTAGCAGAGGTTGGAGAAACCGGCCAGATCCTCTCCGGTCAATCGCTCCGCCTCGCCGTCCACCTCGGGACGGTCGAGGGCCCGAAAGAGGACGTCGAAGGAGGGACAGAGGTTGTAGCAGCGGCGGCAGGTGTGGCAGATGTCCGCGACCCGTCGCAGCTCCGCGTCTACCGCTCCAAGATCGTAGAAATCGTGCGCTTGAGGATCAAACACGTCGCCTCCGCTCCGCGCGGGGCCTGCGCCCTTCGGGCGCACCGCCTCGCGGCTCGCCCGGATGCGGGCTCGACCACGAGTCTGGCCCCGTGCTCGCTCCGGCTCCCCGCGGCGCGCGACGTCCTCCCTTGGTTACTGCGGGAGCTTCGCGCGCCGCGGACGAGAGTCTTTCAGGGACAGCTCCTCGTTCCTTCGCCTCACGCCTCACGCCTTCCCCCTTCCGGTTCACGGCGTTCCCGGCGTTAGAAGGACCCCAGATTGTCCAGCCCCTTCTGGAACCGTCCGGCATGGGACTTCTCCGCGCGAGCCAGCGTCTCGAACCACTCCGCCACCTCGCTGAAACCCTCCTCACGCGCCGTTCGCGCGAAGCCGGGGTACATCTGGGTGTACTCGTAGGTCTCCCCCTCGACGGCGGACTTGAGGTTCGCGTCGGTGCCCCCCATAGGGAATCCGGTGATCGGATCGCCGACTTCCTTGAGGAAATCGAGATGCCCGAACGCATGACCGGTCTCAGCTTCGGCGGTGTCGCGAAACAAGCCGCCCACCTCGGGATACCCCTCGATATCAGCGCGCCGCGCGAAGTAGAGGTACCGGCGGTTGGCCTGCGACTCTGCCGCGAATGCATGCGTCAAGTTGTCATGGGTCTTGGTCCCCTTCAACGATGCCATACGGCTTCTCCTTCCGGCCGGTGTGTGCTGCAGCCGCGCCGGCAATCCCCGCAGAGGCCGATGAATTCCAAAACTCGGTCCTGGATCTCGTGTCCGC
>DATFTF010000430.1:0-4976 GCA_035262245.1 Thermoanaerobaculia bacterium | reverse complement strand
GACCGGCATCACCGAGAGGCGGGAGATCCGGACCAGCGGGAAATCGCGGAAGGACGCATCGGCCTTGATCTCGGCGAGAGTCACCGGCCGCTTCAGCTTCTCCACCGGCACGATGTCCACGGCGGCCAGCTTTCCGGACTTGTCGCCAGGATCCGGATACGCATCTCCCGAAGCCCGCGCGACCCCCACCACCGACTTCTCGTTGCCGGTGTGGTAGTAGAAGACGCGATCCCCCTTCTTCACCTGGTGGAGATGCTTTTGGGCGACGGGATTTCGGACTCCGGTCCAGGAGGTCTTGCCGTCCTTGACGAAGTCGTCCCAGCCGTAGTGGGTCGGTTCTTCCTTGAAGAGCCAGTTCATGACCGGGCGGGATTCGCAATTCGGAACACGGGATTCGAAGTCATGGGCCGCATCCTACCTCCAGTCGCCTCGGACCCTCGATTTCATTCAATGACCCGAGTCTAAGATGAGGACATTCACTCGGAGGATGACATGAAACATCTCCCTGGCTTCACGAAATGGTCGGTCTCTCTGGCAGCGGGCTGCTTTCTCATCCTGGCACTCGCATCCACACGTCCGACTCGGGCGCAGGACGCGGATCGGCCCGAAGTCCTTCGCCGCGTCTTGGGGTTGCGAGTCGCCGTGGTCGTCGACATCAATGATCCGTCGGCGGCCGGGCGGATCAAGGTCGAGATCCCTTCGTTGACCGGCAGCCTGGAGGCCTGGGCTCGCGTCAGCCTGCCCTTAGGCGGCAACCGCACGGGGCTCTGGGCTCTTCCCGAAGTCGGCGATGAGGTAGTCGTCGCCTTCGAAAATGGCGATGTCTCCAGGCCGTTCGTGATCGGCTCGCTGTGGGATGGCAAAAAGCCGCCCACGTCCACACCGTAGGCCTGAAGAGCGTTTCAGCGCTTGGCCGGGCTCGGCGTCGGCCGGTTGCGGTACCTCTCGTACAGCTTTTTTTGCTTGTCGGTCAGATCGAGCGGCTTTCCGTCGAGGTAGGCCGCCACGACTCGGGTGCGAAGGTCGAGGATGTCGCCGTCGGTGACGATGAGCGTGGCGTCCTTGCCGATTTCGAGCGAGCCCAGGCGGTCGGCGACGTTCAGGATGCGGGCCGGCTGCAGGGTCATGGCTGCGATCGCCTTGTCCTGCGGCATCCCATACGTCACGGCCACGCCGGCCTGCTCGACCAGATTGCGGACGGTGGCCGCGGCGAAGGGATCGGCTCCGTCGTTGAAGGCGACCGGCACGCCGGCCTTGGCCAGAACTCCGGGGTTGGCGTAAAGGGTGTCGTACGGCTCGTCGGGGCGACTCGGGAGACTGAGGGTCTCGACCACGACCGGGACCTGCGCCGCGGCGATCTCGCCGGCGATCCTCCAGCCGTCCTCCACCCCGCACAATACAATCTTTATATTGTTCTTCTTCGCCCACGCGAGGGCCGCGCGAATCTGCGCGACGCTCTGCGCCACGACGATCACCGGGATCTTCCCCTCCACCGCCGGAACCAGCGCTGCCAGCTTCGAATCGACGTCGTGCCGCGGCACGCCGGACTGCCCCTCCGCCCCTCGCGCCTTCGCGTAGGATTTCGCGTCGGCGAAGACGTCTTCGAGCTTCTTGACCGCCTCGTCCCGGCGCTTCTCCTGGATGCGCACGGAGAATCGCGCGGCGGGCGAGCGATCGATGGTCAAGTCCGGCCAGACCACGGTCATGGCCGCAGGCGCCTTGACCGTGGCGTCCTCGCGCGTCCAGCCCTGGAGCTTCATGACCGAGAGCGTGCCGGAGACGATTCCGCCGATCGGCGTCACGCCGGCGACCAGGATGCCCGCCGAACGCGCCACGGGAAGAAGCTCCGAGTCGAAGTTCATCGCCTCGTCCGCCCGGGCCTGCGGGTTGACCTCCCCGATCTCCGTCGTGTCGATCGTGGAGCGCACGGATTGGATCTCCACCAGGCCGAGCACGGTCACCGGCGGGAAGAGCGAGGGGTAAATGTGCTTGCCGGCGACATCGACTCTCTGGACGCCGGCCACCAGGTGCGCCGCCGGGCCGACGAAGTCGATCTTGCCCGCGTGGAGCAGGACCGTGCCGCCGGGAATGTCCGGACCGCTGACGGGATGGATCGTCGCGCCGACGAGAGCGATGTCCTGGGCGCGCAGGGTCGCGCCCGCCAGAACGAAAGTGAGCGCCGTCGCGGCTCGCCTCATCGGGGCGCTCCCGGAGTCGGGGTCGGCGCGGGAGGCCGGGCCGGCGTGGACAGTGGCTCCTGCTCGCCGCGCTCGGGCGCCCGTGTGGGAACGCGGGCCGGCTCGGGCTCTCGCTGCTCGCCGGCTTGCGCGCCGCCTCCAGCCGCGGAGGCGCGGCGCTCCGACTCGAGCAGCTTCTTCGCCTTGGCCACCAGATCCGCGCGCTCCTTCTCGAGCGCCGGCCGCGCGGAGAGGTCCGCGGAGCGGTCGAAGTATTTCTTCCCTTCGATCCACGTCTCCAGAGCCATCGACGAAGTCGCCAGCGGATCTCCGCTCCAGATCACGAAGTCGCCGTCCTTGCCGGGCTCGAGAGATCCGACTCGCTTTTCGATTCCCAGCTGCCGGGCGGGATTGATGGTGACGAAGGCGAGAGCGTCGGCGGGCGGCACGCCGCCCCACTTGACCGCCTTGGCCGCGTCCCAGTTGAGCCTCCGGGCCAGCTCGTCCGAGTCCGAATTGAAGGAGACCACGACGCCGCGCTCGCGCATCAGGGCGCCGTTGTACGGAATCGCGTCGTAGGCTTCCGGCTTGTAGGCCCACCAGTCGGAAAAGGCCGAGCCTCCGGCGCCGTGTTTGGCGATCTCGTCGGCCACCTTGTATCCCTCGAGCACGTGCTGGAAGGTCGCGATGCGGACGCCGAAGTCGTCGGCCACGCGGATCATTTCCAGGATCTCGTCCTTGCGATAGGAGTGGCAGTGGATCTGGCGTTTGCCTTCCAGGATCTCCGCGACCGCCTCGAGCTGCAGATCGGTGCGCACCGGGAGCGGAGACGCGCCCTTGACGGAGGCCGCCTTCCGGTACTCCTCCTGGCGTTTGCGGTAGTCGCGCGCCGCCGTGAAGCGCTCCCGGATCAGGTTAACGACACCCATGCGCGTCGCGGGGTAGCGCGGCGGGCGGCCGGGGACCTGAAAGTTCGACTGCTTGGGATTTTCGCCCAGGGCAAACTTGATCCCCTCCGGCGCGCCGGCGAAGACCAGATCGTCCGGCCCTCCGCCCCGCCGCCACTTGACGATCGTGGTCTGGCCGCCGATCGCGTTGGCCGAGCCGTGCAGAACGTTGGCCACCGTGGTTCCCCCGGCGAGCTCCCGGTAGATCGCGACGTCCAGCGGATCGAGCACGTCCTTGATCCGCACCTCGGCCGTCACGGTGTGGGTGAACTCGTTGACCTCACCGTCGATCGCGGTGTGGGAGTGCGCGTCGATGACGCCGGGCGTCACGTGCTTGCCGTGCCCGTCGATCTCCACCGCTCCCGCCGGAGCGGAAAGATTCTTGCCGACCGCGGCGATCCTGCCGTCGACGACGAGGAGGTCCGTGCTCTCCATCGTGCCCGAAGGGCCTTCCGTCCAGATCGTGGCTCCGCGCACGACGATCGACCGGGGCTGCGCCAGCGGGCCGCCCTCTCTCGCCGGCAGCGGCCGGACATCCACGGCCAGGCTCTCTGCCCCCTCTCCCAGGCCGGGGTGAGGGGCGCCTTCCGGCTTCTTCGGCTCCGCTATCTCGATCTGCCGGCCGTCGATCCACACCTCCGTCACCCGGCTCTCTTCCGCGAAAGGCTCGCCGGTTTCGACGGCGAGGTTGGCGATCTTGCCCGCCTCGATCGTGCCCAGCCTGTCCGCGAGCCCGAGCTGCCGCGCCGGCACGGCGGTGACCGCCGCCAGGGCGTCGTCGCGCGAAAGCCCGCGCGCGATCGCTTCCCGAACGCGCCGGGGAAAGTCCTCCGCGTTCTCCAGTCCTGCGGTGGTGAAGGAGAAGGAAAGACCGGAATCCTTCATCCACTTCGGATTGGAGGGCGCGCGGTCGATCGCGCGCAGCCGCTCGAGGGGGACCTCAAGCCACTCCTCCTCCGACTCCAGCCGGTAAGGCCGCGGAAAGTCGATCCGCAGGATGAGATCCGGCTTCATCGCCGCGACTTCCCGCGCCAGTCGGTATTCGTCGCCCGCGCCGACGTAGAGCGCGTTCAAATGGAACTCCCGCGCGATCTTGCCGGCGCGCACGAGCGAGAGCGCATCGGTGGCCTCGAAGACGACGCGCTCCTTCCCCTCCGCGGCGGGGATCAGGGCCTTTGCCGACGCCTCGTAGGGAGGACGCGGCTGACCGGTGGGACGGCGGCCGTAGGCGGCTTCCGCGTCGCGCCACCACAGGGCGTCGAGGAGGTTCTGCCGCACGAAGGCGACCGCTCCCATTTTGGAGGCCGGATAGGTCGCGCGCTGGAAGTTGGCGAAATCGAATCGCTCCGGCTCGAGCGACACGTACTCGCCGCTGTCGGCCTCGAGCACGCGGTCGTCCCTTGGGTCGTCGGCGAGCGACACGACCGCTCCCTTGCCGCGCAGAAAGCCGGCGGAGGGGACGGCGGCCGCGGCGGCGAAGCCCATGCCGCGATAGGTCGCGGCAACGCGCTCGCGGATGTCGAGCTTGTCGAGGACGTTCGTCTCAGCCTGGGATGGCCGGAGGGGCGCGGCCGCGGCGGGAGTGGGACGGCCGCCGGTCCCGCCCGGCGTCTCTTCCTCGTCCAGCGGCTTGTGCGGCGGCTTCCCCTCCAGGCGATCGACGGAGACGTAGGGATCGATGTAGGCGGCGTGGATTGTCTTGCCGGCAAGCTCGAAGACGCGGGCGTCGGCAGGAACGCGGATCTTGCCCGCGTCGCCGACGGCCTCGACGACTCCGCCGCGGATCACGACGACGCCGGGATCGAAGACGCGCCCGGGCGCCGCGATGACCTTCGCGCCGGTCAAGGCGAAG
>DATFTF010000429.1:0-8715 GCA_035262245.1 Thermoanaerobaculia bacterium | reverse complement strand
CGAATTCGTCGCGATACGAAGCGTGTCCGGGGAGGAAGGGCTGCTGGCGAATCGCATTGCGGAGATCTGCCGTGAGGCCGGATTCGACGCGGAGCGGCCGGGACGAAACGTCGTTGCCCGGCGCGGACGCGGCGCGCCGGTTCTTTTGCTGAACTCACACCTGGACACCGTGCCTCCTGTGGATGGCTGGATCGCGGATCCCTGGTGGCCGCGGCTCGAGGGCGGCCGGCTGATCGGCCTGGGGGCCAACGATGCGAAGGCGTCCGTCGCCGCGATGCTCGAGGCATTCCTCACGGCTGCGCTGCCCGAAGAGGGGAGCCTGCTCTTCGCCGCGACCTGCGACGAGGAGACGGGGGGCGAAGGGCTGGAGAAGCTGGCCGGCGGCCTCGTCTTCGACGCGGCCATCGTCGGCGAGCCCACCGACTTTTCCGTCGCCGTGGGCCAGCGCGGGCTGGTGAAGCTCCGCCTGACGGCGCGCGGGAAGAGCGGCCACGCCGCACGCCCCCGGCTCTCGGACAACGCCATCAGCCGCGCCTCGAGCGATGCTCTGGCTATCGAAGGGCTGGATTTCGGCGTCGAGGATCCGCTTCTGGGGCGCCCGACGGCGGCCGTCACCATGATCCGGGGCGGCGTCAAGTCCAACGTGATCCCCGACCGGTGCGAGATGACTGTCGACGCGCGCACGATCCCCGCCTTCGACAACGAGGCCATGATCGCGCGGATCCGCTCCGCCGTCGCCTCGGAGGTCGAAGTGCTCTCGGCGCGGTTGAAGCCGGTCGCCGGCGACGCGGGCTCCCGCATCGCGCGCGCGGCCCTGGCCGCCGCGGGGCGGGCAGGGGTGTCCGGCTTCGGCGGCGTCTCCGATCTGGCGCATCTCGGCGGCTTTCCGGCGGTCGTCTTCGGGCCGGGCACGCCGGATCAATCTCACGCCGCCGAGGAGTCGATCGCCGTTTCCGCCCTCGCCGCCGCTCCGGAGATCTACCGCCGCGCCATCGCGGAGTTCTTCGCGTGAAGCGCCGGCGTCGCGCCGGAGCGGGCAAGCCCCTCTGGGCCGGAGGGTATTCCGCGGGCCCCGGCAAGGCCCTCGCGCGGCTCTCGATCTCCCATCCCTTCGATCGCCGCCTGGCTCAGCTCGATCTCGCCGGTTCGCTCGCCCACGCCCGCGGCCTGTCGCGCGCGGGGCTGCTCTCGGCCGCCGCGCTTTCGAAGATCCAGCGGGGCCTCGCCACGATCGGGCGTGAGATCGCCGAAGGACGCTTCCGGTTCTCCGACCGGGACGAGGACGTTCACCTGAACATCGAGCGGCGGTTGATCGATCTGGTGGGCGACGCGGGCAAGCGCCTCCACGCGGGCCGGTCTCGCAACGACCAGGTTGCCCTCGACCTGCGGCTCTGGACCGTCGCCGCGATCGGGCGGGCCCGCGCGACCCTGGGCGGCCTCGCCGGCGCGCTGCTCGACCGCGCCGAGCAGTTTCTCGCGGCTCGGGTGATCGTGGCGGCTCGCACGCATCTGCGCAGCGCCCAGCCTGTTCTCCTGGCGCACGTGTTCCATGCCTATGCCGAGATGCTCCGCCGCGACCTGGACCGGTTTTCCGACGCCCGCCGTAGGACCGCCGTCTCGCCGCTAGGCTCGGGAGCCTGCGCCGGCACCACCCTGCCGCTCGACCGTGAGGGAATCGCCCGAGATCTGGGACTGACGGAGATCTCCGCGAACAGCCTGGATGCCGTCTCCGACCGCGACTTCGCGGCGGAATTCGAGGCCGCCGCGGCCCTGGCCATGGCTCATCTCTCACGGCTGGCCGAAGACCTCATCCTCTGGTCCGGCGAGGAATTCGCGCTCTTCACGCTCGCCGAGGCGACCACCACCGGCTCGTCGATGATGCCGCAGAAGAGGAACCCCGACTCGCTCGAGCTCGTGCGCGGCAAGGCCGGCCGCGTTTTCGCCGATCTGGTCGCCACGCTGACGATCGTGAAGGGCCTTCCCCTTTCTTACGACCGGGACCTGCAGGAGACCCAGCAGCCGCTCTTCGACGCCGCGGACACGCTCGAGGCGTCCGCCGCCGCGATGGCCGAGGTAGTCCGTGGACTCCGTCTGCGCCCCGCGCACGACCGTCCGCCCGTCGATCCCTCGACTCTGGCGACGGACATCGCCGAGGAGCTCGTCCGGCAGGGACTCCCGTTCCGCGCGGCGCACGAAAGCGTCGCCCGTTGGACCCGCCTGGCGTCGGAGGCCCGCGCCGACGTGCGGGACGTCGCCGCGGTCGAGGCGCCCGAGCTGCGTCCGTTCTTGAAGAAGCTCACCGTCGAGTCCGCCGTCGCCCGGCGGGATCTGCCGGGCGGCACCGCCCCCCGCCGCGTCCGCGCGGCCATCGCCCGAACGCGTCGGCAGCTCGCGAAGAACTGAAGCCTCAGGGACCGGACGAAGCCGCCGTGGCCCCCACGTGGCGGCGGAAGAAGGAGAGCGTCTCGTCCCAGGCGTTCTTGGAGGCGCGGATGCGGTAGGAGTCCCGATCCTCGTAGAAGAAGTCGTGATCCGCCCCGGGGATGACGTCGATGCGGAAGTCCTTGCCGAGCGCGACGAGGCGTCGTCGCACGGTTTCCCTCTCCTCCGGGCGAATGCTCGTGTCCAGGAGGCCGTAGTACAGGACGACGGGCGCATCGAGAGCAGTGGCTTGGTCGAGCGGCGTCGCTCGCCCGGCTCCGCCGGGCCGGGCGAGGTTCAATCCGGTGGGAGAGAGGCAGACGGCCGCCCGGACGTCCTCTGGGAAGAGACACGCAGCCAGGAAGGCGATGCGTCCTCCGGTGCCCAGGCCGAAAAGGCCGGCGCCCCCGGATCGCGCCTTCGAGCGGCCGGCCAGGAACGCCAGGGCCTGATTGACGACGGTGGAAACGCGCTCGTCGGCGAGCGTGGCGGCGCGGTCCTGCGCGGCGGCCTCCTCCTCGTAACCGAAGCTGGTCGAGTGAACGGGATGAAAGATGTCGGGAGACGCCGCGGAGAAGCTCGAAGGAGAACAGTAGAGGTCCGGCGCCAGGGCGTAGAAGCCGGCGTGGGCCAGCCGGTTGGCCACGTTGCGCGTCTGCGCATTCAAGCCGAAGCGGTCGTGGAGGACGAGAATGGGCGGGAAGGGGCCGTCGCCTCCGGGCACCGCCTCATGCGCCGGATAGCACTGGACGAGCGTGGTGTTGCTCTCCATGTCGATCATGCCGGCGTGAATTGGATTGGCGGGGGAATCGCCCACCGGGACGTTCTATAGCAGTCGCGGAAGATCCGCCACCGAATCGATGACCGCGTCGGGCCGGACGGCCGAGCGCGCGAGCTCCTCCGAGCGGAATTTTCCGGTCCGAACGAGAATGCCTCTCATCCCCATCGCCATCCCGCCCCCGACGTCGGCTTCGATGTCGTCGCCCACCACGGCAAGGCTGCCCGGCGAGACGTTCAATGCGTCCAGCGCGGCTCGAAAGAAGTGCTCCGAAGGCTTCCCCACCAGCGTGGCCGACTTTCCGGACGCGTGCTCCAGCGCGGCGACGAAGGGCCCCTGATCCAGAACCAGCCCCTCCGCCGCCCGGTAGTAGCGGTTGCGGGCCAGCGTGACGAGCTCCGCGCCGTCCAAGAGCAGGTGAAACGCCCGGTTCAAGCGCTCAAAGGTGAACTCCTCGCCGATGTCGCCCATCACGACCGCGCTGGGGGAGCGGTCATCCTGCGCAATCCCGACGAAGTCCTCGAGAACTGCGGCGCGAACCATCAGATCGCAGCGCGTCCAGCCTCGATCGAGCAGGTACCGCCGCCCGGCGAGCGGGGCGGTGAACAGCTCCTCGGGTTTGGGGGTGATGCCCATCGCCCCGAGCTCGGCCGCGAGCTGCCGTCGCGGCCGGCTGGTCGTGTTCGTGCAGAACAGACACCCCACTCCGCTTCGGCGAAGCTCTTCGACCGCCTCCGGCGCACCCGGCACGACTCGACCGGCCTCGTAGAGCGTGCCCTCGAGATCGATCAGGAGCGCACGAATTCCCGACAAGCCCACGAAGGAATTGTAGGGCCCAAAGACCGCAGCGCGATCGCAACGTGATCGCAGCGGTATTGAGTGATTGAGGGCCCTGGTCCGCGGCGCGCGAAGCTCCCGCAGTAACCAAGGGAGGACGTCGCGCGCCGCGGGGAGCGAGAGCGTCGACCGGGATCAGGCGAGCGGTCGAGGCCCTTTGGCCGAGCCGCTCGCCGGTGGCGAAGCCAGATCCCGGTCTACGCGGCAGCGACGGCTGGCCGGCAGTCCCCGCAGGGATGGAATCCTGCCGCGAGAGCCTCTTGCGCGGAGTGGAAGCGCACCGTGTTTTCCCTGATCAGGCTCTCGATCCCTCCGCACGTCGGATAGCAGAAGTACCGCTTCCTCTCGTTGCCGAGGTACCGGACTCCCGTCGCGGCGAGCTGCTCGATCGTCTCCGGCCGGGCTCCCTCGGCGCTCAGGATCCGCTTCTTGGCGCGCGTGCCTCCCATCGAGTAATTGCCGATGTGGCCGTCGCTCCGCACGACGCGGTGGCAGGGGATCAGGAGCGGAACCGGATTCTTGGCCAGCGCAGAGCCCGCGGCCCGCACCGCTTCGGGATGCCCGATCTCGCGCGCGATCCACCCGTACGGGCGCACTTGCCCGCGCGGAATCTCCAGCGCCTTCTTCAACACCGCCCGCTCGAACTCGGTCAAGCCGGCCAGATCGAATTGAATCTCTCCCTGCGCGGGCTCGCCCCGATCCTCGATCCGCGTGCGGATCGCCGACGGCGGCTTCGAGGAGTCCGGATGCGCAGCACGTCCGAAACGCTCGCGATAGTGCCTCTCGAAAGCCGCCGCCGACGCGGCGCGCGAGACCCGGGTGATTCCGCGAGAGCTCCGCGCGACGTAGACCGGTCCGAGCGGCGACGCGATCGTCCAGTAGGAGTCCGCCGCCAGCCCCACGCGGGCCAGCACGGTCGGCAGGAGCGTCGGGGGAGCCTGTTCCCGGGAGAGAGCGGCGAGCTGCCGCGCGAGCTCCAGAGTGTCCTTGTCCTGCATCTCAGTCTTACGCATGGCTCCACCTCATCTGCCGGCGGGATTGCGTGATCGCCTCCCGCAGCGCGTTGATTGCGCGATGCACGTTCGATTTGGTCGTCCCCAGCGGCTGACCCAGGATCTCCGAGACTTCTTCGAGCTTGAGTCCCTCGACATAGCGCAGGACGAGCGGCGTGCGGTAACGGGCCGGGAGTTTTCCCACCAGGCTGGCCAGATCCTCGCGTTGGCGGGATGCCTCCAGGCGCGCGTCCGGTCCGTCCGCCGGATCAGCGACGCTCTGCGCTGCGGCGCCATCCAGCGCCTCGGTCGGATGCCGCTTGCGCCGGAACCTGTTTCGGACCACATTTAGGGTGATCTGGTACAGCCAGGCGCGCAGCGCCATCGACCGGATCCGCCCCGACGGATAGGTCTTCAGCGCCCGGTAGGCCCGGACGAACGCGTCCTGGACCGCTTCTTCGGCGTCCTCGGGCCGGCTGGTCAGCCGGAGAGCGAAGCCGTAGAGGCGATCCTGATATTCGCGGACCATCCGCTCGAAGTGGAGGTCCACGTCCTGAGCCAGGTCGCTCGCCAGCTCTCGGGTGTCCATGGCCGTCTCCATTCCTCCGACGAGTACCTTGAGCGGAGGGGGGGCGTCAAGCCCGGAGGTCTCGACCGTCGTCGGTTCGCACATATCGCACTCCTCAATTGAGAAACACCCCTCCGATCGGAAAGGTTGCGGCGGCGCAACTCGCAGGGCGGCCAGGGTGTTATGAACCATGTCATGAAGAACACCCCCACGGCCTCGAGGGTTGCCGCGGTGGACTGGAAGAAGGTCCGGTGGTCGCTCGATGACGCCGGCCGGGCGCTTCTCCCCGGCCTTCTGGCGCCGGCCGAGTGCCGCCGGCTCCTGAGCCTCTACTCCGAGGACCGGCGCTTCCGCAGCACGGTGGACATGGCCCGCCACCGTTTCGGGCAGGGGCAGTACCGATACTTCCACTATCCTCTGCCACCGATCGTCCAGGCCCTGCGAACGCACGTCTACGCCCGTCTCGCGCCCATCGCGAACGACTGGGCCCGGGCTCTCGGTCAGCGCTTCACCTATCCCCCGACCCTGGCGGAATTCCTGGCCCGGTGCGCGAGGGCCGGCCAGCGCAAGGCCACGCCGCTGCTGCTGACCTATCGGGAAGGCGGCTACAACTGCCTTCACCGCGATCTCTACGGGGAGGTCGCGTTTCCGCTCCAGATGACCGTGTTCCTGAGCCGTCCGGGAGCGGACTATGCCGGGGGCGCCTTCCTGCTGGTGGAGCAGCGGCCGCGTCAGCAGTCCGTCGGCGAAGCGCTGCTGCCGGAGCAGGGGGACGCCGTGCTGTTCGCCTCGGCGGATCGGCCGGTGGCGGGCGCGCGCGGCTTCTACCGGGCCGGCGTTCGCCACGGCGTGGCGCGCGTCACACGAGGCGCGCGCGCGACACTGGGGATCATCTTCCATGACGCCCGCTGACGGCGCCGAGCATCTGCGGTTCTCCTACCGGCCGCGCGGTCCCTTCTCTCTGGATCGGACGGCGGCGCGGTTCCTTCGATTCCCGGAGGTTGTCGACCGCTTTGAGGAGGGGATCTATCGCCGCCTGCTGCCGGCCGGCCGCGGCGTCGCGCTGGTCTCGGTTCGACAGAACGGCACCTCGCGTCAGGCCGTCCTCGACGTGGAAGTCCGATTTCGCGGAGGGGAGCGCGGGCTGGCGCGCGCGGCGGGCTTGCGCGTCGTCGAGCGGACACTGGGAGCGGGCGAGGACATCCGTCCGTTTTACCGGGCGCTCGCCGGCGATCGCTGGCTCGCCGATCCGCTGCGGCGTTTCCGGGGACTGCGCATCGCGGGAACCGGCTCGCTCTGGGAATCGCTGGCCACCGCGGTCCTCTGTCAGCAGATCAACCTTCGCTTCGCATATGCGATCCGGCGCGAGCTCTCCCTGGCTTTCGGACGCCGGGCTCGTTTCGGCAGAGAGCGCTACGTGGCGTTCCCGACGCCGCGGGCGATCCTGGAGGCGGCGCCGTCGCTCACCGGCTTCCGACTCTCGCGGAGCAAGGCCGCGGCGCTCTCGGCGCTCGCGCGGGCGTTCACCGAAGGCGCTCTCGAGGAAGAGCAGATCGCAGGCTTGCCGGAAGAAGAAGCGATTCTGCGGATGACGCAATATCCCGGTATCGGCCGCTGGACCGCCGAGATCGCGCTCCTGCGCGGCCTGGGACGCGTCGACGCATTCCCAGCGGCGGACCTGGGAGTGGTTCGCTACCTGGCCGAAGGAATTCTCCGCCGCGACGGAAAGCAGAGCGAGCGGCAGATGCGCGCTTTCGCCGAGCGCTGGAGGCCCTACCGCGGACTCGCTCTGGTCTACGCCTATGCCGAGCTCGAGCGCCTCAAGGCCGCGCGGCAAGAACGAGTGCGAGCACAATAAATATATTGTATTCCGACCGAGCCGACTGGAGACTGGAGACCGGAGACTGGAGACCGGAGACCGGAGACCGGAGACCGGAGACTGGAGACTGGAGACTCGAGTGGCCGGCACCTCAGACGAGCCTTTTTTCGGACGATAGCCACTTCAGTCCCCAGTCCCCAGTCCCCAGTCCCCAGTCCCCAGTCCCCAGTCCTCAGTCACCCGTCATCCGTCCTTGCTCACGCCAATCCCTCCGCCGGTCTGGGCGCCCTGCCCGAAACGCCCGCTTCAGCGGGGAAGCCCGAGGCCACGAACAGGTTCACCAGAGCGAGCGCGAGGAGGACGGCGAAAACCGGCAGGAGCGAACGCTCGATGGCCTGACGAAAGAGAACCGGAGCAACGGGAAGCGCGGAGCCGGCCTCGAGGCGTCCCGCCAGAAGGCGCCCCGCCGTCTCCGCGCCGCCATGCAGGCGGGATGCGATGCCCGAGGCCAGGATTCCTCCGAGCGCCCCGACCCCCAGGGAGCCTCCCACGGTTCGGAAGAAGGGAACCAGGCTGGTGGCGATCCCGCGCTGCCGTTCCGGCGCGGTGTACTGAGTGGCCAGGACCTGGGCCATCGACGAGGGGCCCAGTCCGGCGCCGACGAGCCCGCAGGCCGCGCTGATCCAGGCCACACCGGCGTCCAGCAGCGCTCCGGCGAGGAGTCCTGTGAGCCCCAGCAGGACGAGAGCGGCTCCCAGCCGGGCGGTCGTCCGAAAGCCGAAGCGGAGAATGATCCGGCCCGCAGCGGCCGCGGACATGGCCCAGAGAAAAATAAGAGGCGTCACGACGGCTCCCGCGGCCCCCGCCGTCCCGCCGCGCGCGCCCTGGACGAACAGGGGAACGAACGTATCGACCCCGAAAATCGTCGTGCCCAGGATCATCCCCGCCACGAACGGAGAGGCCGTCTCCCATCGCCGGAAGAGATCCGGCGGAACCAGGGGATGCTCGCGTCGGGCCTGCAGGCGCGTAAAGACCGTCAGGGAGGCGAGACCCAGCGCGAAGAGCAGCACCCGGCCCGAAAGCGCTGCGCCGCCGGCCCCGGAGGTCCGCAGCACGGCGAACAGGAGCGCGGTGACGCCGAGGGCGAGGGTCGAGCCGCCGGCGACGTCCACCGGGTCGGGAAGAGCGGCCCGCGACTCGATCAACTGCGTGGCGACGAGGAAGAGCGAAAGCGCGCCGAGCGGGATGTTGACGGAGAAGATGGACCTCCATCCGAAGTGAATGGTCAGGAAGGCGCCCA
>DATFTF010000428.1:0-7162 GCA_035262245.1 Thermoanaerobaculia bacterium | reverse complement strand
CCGCGGCGTGCGCACCGGGTAGAGATGCCAGACCGGGACCGCGCCCGGCCGCGCGGCGAGAGGCTTGAGAGGCAGAGGCGCGAAGGCCCCGTCGTAGCGGCGTGCGATCTCCCGCCGCCGCGCGTTGTCGGCGTCCAGGTCGAAGAGCTTGACCCGCAGGATCGCGGCCTGGAGCTCGTCCAGACGCGAGTTTCGCCCCTCCGACTCGGCGTAGTCGCGCCGGCTCCAGCCGTATTGGCGCAGGCGTCGAAGGCGGTCGGCGAGAGCGGCATTGCCGGTCGCGACCGCGCCGCCGTCCCCGTACGCGCCCAGGTTCTTGGTGGGGTAGAAGGAAAACGACGCGGCCATCCCGAACGAGCCGGTCTTCTTCTCCTCCAGGGTCGCTCCGTGGCTCTGGGCGCAGTCTTCCAGGAGAATCGCGCCGCGCTCGGCAGCCAGGCGACCGAGCCCAGCGAGGTCGGCGACGCCGCCGTACAAATGCACAGGGAGAACGAAGCGGACGCGCTCCGTCCATGCACTTGCGGCGGCTGCGGCGTCGAGCGTCAGCGTGTCCGGATCGACGTCGGCCAGACGGGGCCGAGCGCCGGCGAGCCGCACGCCGGCGATGACCGGCACGCAGACATTGGCCGGCAGGAGGACCTCGTCCCGCGGTCCGGCGCCGGCCGCCAGGAGCATGAGGGCGATGGCCTCGGTTCCGTTGCCGCAGGCGACCACGAACTCGACGCCGAGATAGCTCGCGAACTCCGCTTCGAACGCGGTGACCTCCGAGCCCAGGATGAAGCGCCCGCTGCGGAAGACCTTGAGGGCGGCGGCATCGATCGCTCCCCGCCGGGCCAGGTAGTCGTTCTCCAGAATCCCGAACGGAACGCGCACCCCGGCGGCGGCAGTCATCGAGGCCTCTCGACAACTGCGTTTCCGGCGTCGAGCTCGAACTTCCGGCCGCAGCCGCAGGCCGCTTGTCCCTGGGCGAACGCGAGTGTGCGGCCGCAGCGGCAGACGAATCCTCGGGGCCGTGCCGGATTGCCGTAAACAAGGGCATGATCGGGCACGTCCCGCGTCACCACCGAGCCCGCCCCCACCATAGACCAGCGTCCGATGGTGATGCCCGGCGTCACGACCGCTCCCGAGCCCAGGGAGGCTCCGGCGCGGACGACCGTGCGCGGATGCCGGTCCAGACGCACGCCGCTTCTGGGCCGCGGATCGTTGGAGAAGGCCACGTCCGGACCGACGAAGACGTCGTCCTCGAGCTCCAGGCCGTCGTAGAGAGATACGCCGCACTTGACGGTGACGCGATCGCCGATGACGACGTCGTTCTCGATGAAGCACCGGTCGCAGATGTTGCAGTCCTTCCCGATGCGAGCGCCTTCGAGCACGTTGCAGAACGCCCAGATGCGGGTTCCTTCGCCGATTCGACTGGACGCCACCAGCGCCGTCGGATGAATGGAAATCATGAAGCTGGAGGAGTTTAACGGATTGGCTACCGCGTCCATTTTTCACGAAGGCATTTGGCCCCAGTTGCCTGAAATGGTATTCTTATGGACATGAGTGGACAAAAAGAGAAGAAAGATCCTTCGATCGGAATGATGACCGTCAGCGACGTGGCCCGTTACCTCTCGCTCTCGGAGAAGACCATCTACCGGATGGTGCACGAGCTGCCGGCGATGCGCGTGGGGGGCCGCTGGCGCTTCCGCGGACGAGATCTCGACGCGTGGCTTCTGCGGCGGCGCGCGGAAAACGAAGCTTTGCCGGAGCCGGTCTCGACCGGAGTGGAGATGCGGCTCTTCCCGTACCTGGAGAGGGCCAACATCTTCCTGGACGTGCCGGAAACGCGGGCCGAGCCTCTGATCGCGCAGGCGATCCGCAAGGCGCGGCTCGACCTGACCGAATCGCCGGCCGAGGCTGCGCGCGAACGCATTCTCGCTTCGATCCTCGAGCGCGAAGCCCTCTGCTCGACGGCCCTCGATCCGGCAGTGGCCTTTCCGCATCCCCGCGAGCCGGAGAAGTGTCCGCTGGGGTCGGACCGCTTGATTCTGGTGCGGGCGGCGCACCCGGTGGACTTCCAGGAAGTGCACGGTTATCGCCCTCGCCTGGTGTTCATCCTGCTGGCGCGCTCCGCCGCCGTGCACCTCCTCTGGGAAGCCCGTCTCTCCCACCTCATCCAGCGGGAGGGGCTGGCTGAGTCTCTGCTGGAGGCGCGTTCGCCGGAAGAAATCCTCCACCTCTTCGAACGCCTGAAGGAGTCTCCGGCCTCGGCGAACTAACACGGCTTGCAGCGCAGGCGGTCGCTGCGCGACCGGCGCTGCAACGTTTCCAGACCGGAGCCGAATCGAGCTTTCGCGCACCGCGGACGATGGCTGGGCCCCGGTCGCCCCCTTCACGGCCTAGAAGTATTCTCCTCGTCTTTCGCGGTAGAAGTCGACGGTTCGGGCGAGTCCCTCCCGAAGGCCGACGCGCGGCTCCCAGCCGAGGAGCCCGCGGATCCGTGAGATGTCCGACAGGAAATCGCCCGGCTCCTGCGCCTTGCGTTCCGGCGTGAAGTCCGTGAACTCGATCGCGGTTCCGGGAACCAGCTCCTGGAGCAGGCGGGCCACCTCGAGGAACGTCGAGGGCCGGTCGTGGCCCACGTTCAGGATCTGTCCCGCGGCGGCCGGCGCCTCCGCCGCGAGCAGCAGGGCCTCGACGCAGTCGTCGACGTAGAGGAAGTCGCGCACGATCTGCCCGCTGCCGAAGATGGGTATGGGCCGGCCCTCCAGCGCCAGCCGAACGAACCAGTTGACCACTCCGAACTGGGAGTGCTTCATCTGGGAACGGGGGCCGTACACGTTGGTCAGCCGCAGCGGCACAATACCCATATTGTGAATGCGGTGGTAGGCGCGGCAGATCATCTCCGCGGAAAGCTGGGAGATCTCGTACAGGCCGCGGGGGTCCGACGGCGCGTCCTCGGTGACCGGAAGCTTGACCGCCGGGCCGTACTGTCCGCGGGTCCCCGACCGCACGATCACCGCGCCGGGATTGCGCTTGCGGCAGGCCTCCAGAAGGGCGGCGGTCCCCTTGATGTTGATGTCGATGTCGGGATAGGGATTGGAGAGGGACATGACGTGGGAAACCTGCGCCGCCAGGTGAAAGACGACCTCCCGGCCGGCCGCGAGCTGGCCCATCACGTTCTCGTCGCGGACGTCGGAGAACTGCACATCCACATCGCCGCTGATCTCGGAGATATTGGCGAGATTGCCTCCGTATCCCTCGAGCATCGCGTCGCAGAGGCACACGTGGGCTCCTTCGCGGACCAGACGAATCGCCAGATTGGAGCCGAGGAAGCCCAGACCCCCGGTGATGAGGACGCGTTTGCCTGACCAGCTCATGAAGTCAGCGACGCTAACACGCCCTTCGAAATGGCAGCCGGCGGGGACCCGAGGCGCGAGCGTCTCTCGATCTATTTTGTGTTAACTCTTGGTAGAACAGTAAATTAGCTCATCAGGTGGCGATCTCTCTTTGCTGCTAGCACTCGCGCTCGAGGAGTGCTAATATCCCGCGTCGGCGGCCCCCTCGGGCGGTCGCCGCAAACGCAGAACAATTAGGAGGAAGCATGAAGATTCGACCGCTGTACGACCGGATTCTCGTCAAGAGGTTGGAGGAAAAAGAGATCAAGAAGGGCGGGATCATCATCCCCGACACCGCCAAGGAGAAGCCGATGGAGGCGGAGGTCGTCGCCGTCGGCAAGGGGAAGGTCAACGAGGAGGGCAAGCAGCTCCCGCTGGACGTCAAGAAGGGGGACCGCATCCTCATCGGCAAGTACGCCGGAACCGAGATCAAGATCGACGACCAGGAGCACCTGATCCTTCGCGAGGACGAGGTGCTTGCCGTGGTCGAGAAGTAATCGAAAGTCAACGAAGGAGTAATCACAGATGGCCGCAAAGACGATTTCGTACGGCGAGGAGGCGCGGCAGCGCATCCTCCACGGCGTCAACAAGCTTGCCGACGCCGTCAAGGTGACGCTGGGCCCCAAGGGGCGCAACGTCGTCATCGAGAAGAAATTCGGATCTCCTACCATCACCAAGGACGGCGTGACGGTGGCCAAGGAGATCGAGCTCCAGGACTCGCTGGAGAACATGGGCGCGCAGATGGTGCGCGAGGTCGCTTCCAAGACCTCCGACGTGGCCGGCGACGGGACGACCACCGCCACGGTGCTGGCCCAGGCGATCTACCGCGAGGGGATCAAGAACGTCACCGCCGGCGCCAACCCGATGGAGTTGAAGCGCGGCATCGACGCCGCGGTCAAGGCCGCCGTCGAGTCGCTGGACAAGCTGTCCAAGCCGGTCGAGGGCAAGGACATCGCCCACGTCGGCACCATCTCCGCCAACAACGACTCCGAGATCGGAAAGATCATCGCCGAGGCCATGGACAAGGTGGGCAAGGACGGCGTGATCACGGTGGAGGAGGCCAAGGGGCTGGAGACGACGCTGGAAGTGGTCGAGGGAATGCAATTCGACCGCGGCTACCTCTCCCCCTACTTCATCACCGACGCCGATCGGATGGAGTGCATCCTGGAGAACGCCAAGGTCCTCCTCTTCGAGAAGAAGATCTCCAACATGAAGGACCTGCTCCCGATCCTGGAGCAGATCGCCAAGCAGGGCAAGCCTCTCCTGATCGTAGCCGAGGAAGTCGAGGGCGAGGCGCTGGCCACCCTGGTGGTCAACAAGCTGCGCGGCACGCTGCAGGTCTGCGCGGTCAAGGCGCCGGGCTTCGGCGACCGCCGCAAGGCCATGCTCGAGGACATCGGCATCCTGACCGGCGGCAAGCTCATCTCCGAGGACCTGGGCATCAAGCTCGAGAACGTGAAGTGGGAGGACCTCGGCGACGGCAAGAAGGTCAGCGTGGACAAGGACAACACCACCATCGTGATCGATGACCGTTCCAAGAAGAAGCAGGACACCATCCAGGGTCGGGTCAAGCAGATCCGCACCCAGATCGAGGAGACCACCTCCGACTACGACCGCGAGAAGCTCCAGGAGCGTCTGGCCAAGCTCGTGGGAGGCGTGGCGGTGATCAAGGTCGGCGCCGCGACGGAGACGGAGATGAAGGAGAAGAAGGCACGCGTCGAGGACGCCATGCACGCCACCAAGGCGGCCGTCGAGGAGGGAATCGTTCCCGGCGGCGGCGTCGCGCTGCTGCGCACGATCGACCCCGTGGAGAAGGCCGCCGGTCAGCTCTCCGGCGACGAGAAGATCGGCGCGCGGATCGTGGTGCGGGCTCTGGAGGAGCCGACGAGGCAGATCGTCTTCAACTCCGGCGCCGAGGGCGCGGTGGTCATCAACGAGTTGAAATCCCGGGGCGGCAATTTCGGCTTCAACGCCAACAGCGAGAAGGTCGAAGACATGCTGAAGGCCGGGATCATCGACCCCACCAAGGTCACCAAGAACGCGCTGCAGAACGCGGCCTCCATCGCCGGACTCATGCTGACCACCGAGGCGCTCGTCTCCGAGATCAAGGAGAAGGAGAAGCCGGCTCCCCCTCCCGGAGGGGGCATGGGCGGGATGTACTGATTTCGGGGCGATCTCTCTTTCATCAAGGCCCGGGCCTCGGTCCGGGCCTTTTTCTTTTGAGCGACAAGCTCTCAGCTGTCGGCTATCAGCTCTCGGTCCGGAAGGTTGGCTCCGACTTTCCTATACTGAGACGTTGTCATCGCTTGTTTGGAAGGATGGGTGCGGAGAGCTCCAGCTGAAGCTGAGAGCTGAAAGCTGAGTGCTGACCGCTTGGCAAAGCCTCTCCTCCTCTCGATTCTTCCACGTCCGCCACATCCGACGCGTGACGGCCTGGCCATTCGCAACTACCATCTGCTTGCGGGCCTCGCGGAGATCTTCCGCGTGCGCGCTCTGGCTCTCAAAGCTCCGCACCTGCCCTCCGGGGAATATCCCGCCGGCGTCGAGGCGGAGGAATTCGACCAGTCCCCGCGCCGCCTGCGCCGCGGGTGGGCGGCTGCGGCGAGCCTCGTTTCCGGGAGGGCCTATCCGCCGCTTCTCTACCGGTCGGGCGAGCTCGTCCGCGCCGCCCGCGCGGGGGAGCGGCCGGCCTGGACCGTGGCGCACGCCTACCACGTCGGCCCACTAGCCCTGAAGGCGGAGGGCCGCCGCTGGATCGACTTCCACAACCTCGAGTCCCAGATCTGGGAGCGCGTCTCGCGGAGCTCCCCGGCTGCGACGGCCCGGTGGTTTGCCGGGCTGCAGGAGCCGCGGATTCGGGCCCTGGAAGCGCGGCTGGCGTCGTCCTTCGACGGGCTCTCCTGCGTGTCGGAACCGGACGCGGAGGCTCTCTCGCGATGGTCGTCGCAGCTCCAACCGCTGGTCGTTCCGAACGGTGTGGATCTGGCGCGGTACAGATTTCGCGAGACGCCCGCAGGCTCCAAGACGGTTTTGTTCGTGGGCGACCTGTCTTGGCCTCCCAACGCCGACGCCGTCCGATGGTTTCGGTCCGAGGCCTGGCCGGCGATCCGCCGGGAGCATCCCGACGCCCGGGCGGAGATTCTGGGGCGCGAGCCCCCGGCGGACCTGCTCGCGCAATCCTCGGAGGATTTTCGGCTGCTCGGGGAAGGCGGCGACACCCGGCCGCACTGGGAAGGCGCCGCGGTAGCGGTGGCGCCGCTACAGGCCGCCGGGGGAACGCGGCTGAAAATCCTGGAGGCAGCCGCCTGCGGTGTCCCGGTCGTGGCCACGGGCATCGGCGCCGAAGGGCTGAAGCTCGAGCCCGGGCGCGACATCCTCCTCGCCGACGGGCCGGAAGCCTTCGCCCGCGCCGTCTCCGATCTCATCGGCGATCCCTCGCGGCGGGCGGCCGTCGCGCGGTCGGCGCGTTCCCGGGTCGAGGCGCTGTACTCCTGGCCTTCCATCGCGCGTCGGCTGGCGGACGAGCTTTTTCGGAGACTGTCGTGATCGCCCTCGCATTCGGCCTGCTCGCCTCTTCCGTCCTGCTGGCGGCCTGGTGTTATCTGGTCTATCCGCCGCTCATCGAAAGGCTGGCGAAAGCGGCGCCGGAGGGTCCGCCGCCGCAAGGGCCGCCGCCGGACTCCGTCGAAGTGCTGGTCTCGGCGGCCGACGAGGAAGCCGTGATCGGCGGACGCGTCGTTGACCTTCTGGCTCAGGAAATCGGAGCGCGCTACGCGATCGCT
>DATFTF010000427.1:0-4795 GCA_035262245.1 Thermoanaerobaculia bacterium | reverse complement strand
CCTGGTCGGCTGGCCGGCCATCGCCGCCAATCTCGACCGCGTCGGGCCCCTGCGCTTCGGTTTCCTGGTCGCGCTCTATTCTCTGACCCAGGCGGCGTTCGCCCTGGGATGGTGGCTGGTCATCGACCCGCTCCCGCCCGCGCGGGAGCTGCCGCACCTCTTGGCCGTCTACCTGGCGGGCGACTCCTGGAACTACGCGGCCCCCGGCGGCGTGGCCGGCGAGCCGGTCAAGGCGCGCCTGCTCGGCAAGCACACAGGAACCGGCTCGGCCCTGGCGTCGCTCACGCTGCACAAGCACGCCGACCTCGTGGCCCAGTGGGCCTTCGTCTCCGCGGGAGTCGCCTATGCCGCATGGCGCTTCCCGATCGGGACGGCGGCGCGCGTGGCCGCGGCGGCCGGAGCGGCGGGTCTTGGAGCCCTGCTGCTTCTTCTGACCTGGGCCATGCGTCGCGGGACCTATGCTCCGATCGTGCGGCGCCTGGCCCGATGGAAATTCCTCGCCCGGCGTCTGGAGCGCTATCAGCACTCGGCCGAGGCGATCGACCAGCGCATCCTCGCCTTCAGCGCGCACCGCGGACGCTACGTCGCCTCCGTCGCGGTGTGTTTTGCCGGATGGTGCGGCGGGATGCTGGAGACCTGGCTCATTCTGCGTTTCCTGGCGCCCGGCGCGGGATGGGGCACGGCGCTCGCGGTCGAGTCCCTGTGCATGGCTCTGAACAACATGCTGCTCTTCGTTCCCGGCCGCGTCGGAAGCGCGGAAGGCGTCCGCACCGCGGTGTTCGTCCTGCTCGGCCTGCCCGCCGCGCAGGGCCTGGCCTACGGCCTGGTGCGCCGCGGGCGGGAGCTCCTCTGGACCATTCCCGGCTTCGCCGCGCTCGCGCGCTGGCACGCCCTCGATCTCGCGCGGCCGCAGCCCGCGCCGCGGGCCACACCGGCCTCGGGAGAGAGCCGATGACGCCGCTTCCGGCAGCCCTTCTCTTCGACTTCGGGGGAACTCTCGACGCGGAAGGCGTCGCCTGGAAGACGCGCTTTGCCCGACTCTGGCGCGACGAGGCCGGGGAGGTCGAACCCGCTGTCTTCGACCGGGCCTTCTACGACGCCGACGATGCGCTCGTCGGCCGCATCGCTCCGGAGACGACGCTGTCCGAAACGGTGCGCCTGCTGACCAGCGGCCTCGCCCGGCGGCTTCCTTGGCGGGACTCCGGAGCGGCCGCGCGGATCGCGGACCGATTCTGCGCCGATGCCGCGGCGCGGCTCGCGGCGAACGCGGCGCTCCTGGAGCGGCTGGCCCAGCGGCACCGGCTGGGCGTGGTGTCTAACTTCTACGGCAATCTCTCCGCGGTCTGCGCGGAGGCCGGCCTCGCTCCGCACATTTCCGTGGCCGTCGACTCCGCGGCGGTCGGCTTTCAGAAGCCGGACGTTCGGATCTTCCAGGCCGCGCTCGATGCGCTCAAGGCGAAACCGGAGGACGCCGTCTTCGTCGGCGACTCCCCGGAGCGCGACATGGCCGGAGCCCGCAGCGCGGGTCTGCGGCATGTCCTTCTGGCCGACGCCGGCCGGTCCGAGTCGCCCGGCACCTGCTGCCCGGACGATCGCGTGATCCGGCGCCTGCGCGATCTGGAGGAGGCGATCGCGTGAGCCGCATTCTTCAGGGCGGCATCCTCGCGGCGGGAGAAGGTGCCCGCTTGAAGCGCGACGGATGGAGCGTGGCCAAGCCGCTCGTTTCCGTCGGCGGCGTGCCCCTGCTTGAGCACGTGCTCGCCAACTTCCAGGCCGCCGGCGTGAGCCGCGTCGCGATCATCTTCAACGAGACCGAGCAGGCGTGCGCCGATTTCGCCCGGCGGCGCTTCCCCGGCCTGGACCTTTCGATCCTCCTTCGCACGACGGCGTCGTCTCTGGAGAGCCTGCGCGCCCTCGCGCCCCTCTTCGCCGGAGGGCCGGCTCTGGTGTCCACCGTCGACGCCTGGTGCCCGCGGCGGGATTTCCTCGCCTTCGCGCGGGCGGCGCAGGAGGCGGGCGAGCACGAGACGATCCTGGCGGTCACTCCCTACGTCGACGACGAGAAACCTCTCTGGGCCCGCCTGGACACCGCGGGCCGCGTCACGGAGCTGGGAGGCTCTACGGGCGACGCGGTGACGGCCGGAATGTACATCTTCCCCGAACGCCTTCTGCGCCGGGAGAGTCTTCCGGAGCTCCCTCGCCTGCGGGACTTCCTCATCCATTTGTCGGCGAGCGGCGAGGCGGTTCGGGCAGTCACGATCCCCAAGGTCATCGACGTCGACCGGGCCGCCGACGTCCGGCAGGCGGAAGCGATGGAGGAGTCCGAAGCCCGAAGTCCGAAGTCGGAAGTCCCCCGCCGCTCGTGGGGCATTTACAGGGAGCTCGCGCACTCGCCTGGCCGCGAAAACGACGACGCCGAGATCCTTCGAGCCACCGGCCGGCATCTCGCCGATCTCGGATTCGAAGTCGCCTTCAAGACTCCGGAAGAGGCGGCCGCCGCCGGCGAGGACTCCGTCCCTCCCCTTCTCTTCGTCATGTGCGAGCGGGAAGCCGTCGTTTCACGCCTGGCGCGGTGGCAGGCCGCGGGCGTCTGCGTGGTCAACCGGCCCGAGGCCATCCGCAATACCGACCGCGAGCGCACGATCGCCCGCCTCTGCGGGGACGGAATCCCCTTTCCGGCGAGCGTCCTGGTTCCCACCGGCGAGCCCGGGCGCGCCCTGCCTCTGCGGTTTCCCTGCTGGGTCAAGCGGGGAGACGTCCATGCGACACAGGCCGACGACGTCGCTTTCGCCGCGGAGGCCGCGGAGCTGGCCCGGCGCCTCGACGGACTGTCCGCGCGCGGCATTTCCCGCGCCGTCATCCAGGAGCACGTGCCGGGGGATCTCATCAAGTTCTACGGGGTTGCCGGGGCCGACGCGGGCGGCGCTCCCCTCTCCTGGTTCCAGTGGTTCTACCACCGCGACCAGACTCTCGCCCACCATGCCTTCGATCCCGAGCGCCTGCGATCCGCCGTCGCCCGGGCGACCGCGGCTCTGGGCCTCGACGTGTTCGGCGGAGACGCCATCGCCACCGCCTCCGCGGATACCATCTTGATCGACGTGAACGCCTGGCCCAGCTTTGCCCTCTATCGCGAGACCGCCGCGGAGAAGATCGCCGAGCGGGTCGCCGCGCGTTTTCGCGCAGCCGCGTCGGAGAGGCGGCCGTGACCCGCTCCTCGACGCGCAACGACGTGGGGCCGCGCTCGAAGGCCGTCTTCCGACGGGAGGGAGAGCACATGGCCCCGGGGCTCCAGTCCTTCGCCCTCTACTCCGGCCTGGCCATGGCGCGCGGACAGGGCAGCCGGCTCTACGACGAGGACGGCAACTCCTACGTCGACTTCATCGCCGGGATCGCCGTTGGCAGCGTCGGCCACTGCCATCCGCACTACGTCGCGCGCCTGAAGGAGCAGCTCGAGCGCCTGACGTTCGGCAGCTTCACCACCGAAGTCCGCGTCCGATTCCTCGAGCTCCTGGCCTCGGTGACGCCTCCCGGCCTGACGCGGATCCAGCTCTTCTCCGGCGGCGCGGAGGCGGTCGAAGCGGCTTTCCGGCTGGCGAAGTCGGCGACGAAAAAGTATGAGTTCGTCGGCTACTCCGGCGCCTTTCACGGAAAGACCGGCGGGGTGCTGCCGCTGCTGTGGGGAGACTTCAAGAACGGGCTCGGACCGTTCGTTCCCGGCTGCTACTCGGCGCCCTACGCTTACTGCTACCGCTGCCCGCTCTCGCTCACATACCCCGACTGCGGGATCGCCTGCGCCGAAAAGACCCGCGACGTGATCCGCGAGCAGACCGCCGGCGCGGTGGCCGCGATCATCGTGGAACCCATGCAGGGCACGGCCGGCAACGTCATTCCGCCTCCGGGATTCATCGCCGCGATCCGGGACATCGCGCGGGAGCAGGGAACGCTCTTCATCGCCGACGAGATGATCACCGGCTTCGGCCGCACCGGAAAGATGTGGGGCGTCGACCATGACGGCGTGGTGCCCGACGTCCTGACCGTGGGAAAGGGAGTGGGGGGCGGGTTCCCTTTGGCCGGCGTCGTCTCCACCGACGCACTGACCTCTCATCCGCCGTTTTCCAATCCCTCGGGGAGCTCCTCGTCCTATGGAGGAAACCCTCTAGCCGCCGCCGCGGGCCTGGCGTCCCTCGAGATCATCACCGGCGAGAACCTGGTCGCCAATTCTGAGCGCGTGGGCCGGGCGATGCTTGCCCGACTCCAGGCCATGCAGGAGAGGCACCGGGTGATCGGCGACGTGCGCGGACGAGGCCTGCTCCTGGGTCTCGAGCTGGTTGCCGACCGGAAAACCAGGAGGCTCGTCGCCAAGAGCGAGACCAAGAAGCTTTTCCAGGAGTGCCTACGCCGCGGGCTCGTGGCCATGTCCTACAACCCGGTGATTCGCATCAATCCGCCCTTGAACATCGACGAGCCCACGGCCCTGGAGGGCCTGGAGATCCTGGACGAAGCGATCGGCGCGGTGTTTCCATGAAGACGGGATTCGGGATTCAGGATTCGGGATGCGGCTGAAGGGCGCCTTCATCGGCTTCGGCAACGTGGCGCGCCTGGGCCACCTGCCCGTCTGGTTGTCGCGGGACGACGTCGAGATCGTCGCGGCAGCGGACGTTCGCCCGGAGGGACGGAGGGCGCTCGCCGCGGCGCTGCCCGCTGCTCGCTGGTACGAATCGGCGCAGACGATGCTGGCCGCGGAGGACCTCGACTTCGTGGACGTCTGCACGCCTCCCGCCTTCCACGCCGCAGA
>DATFTF010000426.1:0-5440 GCA_035262245.1 Thermoanaerobaculia bacterium | reverse complement strand
GTCGGGACGAAGCGCATCGAGCGCCTCCCGCACGGAGTCGGGCCCGCTCCACTCTCCGGCGTGCACGGAGGTCTTCAGACCCAGGGAACGGGCGCGCAGATAGGCCCCGGCGAAGGCCGCGGCTCCGGCCGCCTTCTCGTCTCCGCCGATGCCGAAGCCCACGACGGAGGAGAGCCGCGTCTTCTCGTGGAGATCGAGCACTTTCTCCGCCGAGTCGGCGCCCCAGTGGCGGACCGCATCGAGCAGGATCCTGCAGAGCGCGCCCCGCGCCTCCCTCCCCTTGACGAATCCCGCGTCGACCGCGGCCAGGCAGGCCCCGGCGTCGAGACCCACTCGCGTGAAGATCTCCGGCGAAACGTAGACTTCCGCGTAGGCCACTCCGCCGGCGGCGAGCTCGCGCGATAGGTCGGCGGCGGCCTCCTCGCAGTCCCGCGGCGATCGCAATAGCCGGCAGATCTCCGCGTAGAGGGCGAGAAAGCCGGCGGCGTCGTTGACGGACAAGCGTCGCTTCTCAAACGCCTCGCGTCGGGCGAAGGGATGTCCGGCCCGGCTGGCCAGGCGTTCGACAGTCGTCAGGGGAAGAGATCCCTCGAAGTGGAGATGGCAGTCGGCCAGGAGAGGAATCGGGTCATCGAGTGATCGGCTGATCGGGTGATCGGTCACGGAAAGCCCCCGCCGGCAAAGAAGTAATCTAGCGCAAATGAGCGCCTCCCTGCGCCGCGCTCGGATTTTCGCCTGCCTCCTCGACGCGCTCATCTGCGTCGCGCTCGCGGATGCGGGCGCCCTGGCGCTGACCGCCGCGTTGTGGCTCTGGCTTCCCGCGGCGCGGGGGCTCACCTCCTGGGCCTGGCTGGCCGCCGGCGCGGGCGCGATTGCCGGCTTCCTGCTCCGCGACGTCCACGGCGGGAGGGCCCGGCGCTGGCTGGCCTTGGAAGCGATCGATCGAGACGGGAAACCGCCGGGGCTGGCCGGCTCGATCCGACGGAACCTCCCCCTGGTCGTTCCGATTTGGAACATCTGGGACGCCTGGCCGCTGCTTTCCGACGGAGCCGCGCAGCGCCGCGCGGACCGCCGACGAGGCATCCGCGTGGTCGCCTCGGCCTGAGCCCCGGCCGGGGCAGAACTTTCCGGCCCCGATTTCGTTAGACTTTGACGGAGCGACCTGATGCGCAAAGCCCTTGGCCTGCTTCTGCTGCTCGCCGCCGCCGTTCCCCTGGCAGCGGCGGAGGACGAGGTCTTCGATAAAGCCTTTTCCATGGAAGGGATTTCGCGGGTTTCCGTGGAGAACGTCAACGGACGGATCGAAGCCCAGGCCTGGGACAAACCTTACCTGAAGGTCCACGCGGTGAAAACGGTCTCCGGCTCCGGGTCAGAGGAGACCCTCCGCCTGACCGAGATCCGGGTCCGCAAGCTCGGGGACGAAATCAAGATCGAAACCGTCAATCCCAACCGGCATCGGCTGTTCGGATTTCTGGATTTCGGTTCGCACAACGCCCGGGTCGACTACGAAATCTGGATCCCCGGCACGACCGAGACCCGCCTCGAGACGTGCAACGGCGCGGTCCAGGTGCAGGGGCTCGCCGGCAGCTTGGCCTGCGATTCCGTCAACGGGCCGATCGAGATCCGCGATCTGGCGGGCCCGGTCAAGGCCACCACCGTCAACGGCTCGCTGCGGGTCTACTTCAAGAACGGCCTCAAGAAGGCCCATCTGGAAACGGTCAACGGGTCGGTGGAAGTCGGTTTCGACCGCAGCTCCTCGGTCCGTTACGATCTCTCGACCGTCAACGGCCGCATCGAAGGGGATTTCGAGCTCGCCGTCGAGGGGAAGCACGGCCCGAAGGAAGCGCGCGGCTCCTACAACGGCGGAGCCGAGGCGCTTCAGTGCGAGACGGTCAACGGTTCGATCCGCCTGCGAGCCAACGAACCCCAAGCGGCGAAACAGTAGGCTTGCAGCGCAGGCGGTCGTTTCGCGATCGGCGCTGCGACATTTCCAGACCGGAGCCGAACCGGGCTTCGCGCGCCGCGGACGAAGGCTGAGCACTCCAAAGTCCTCGGCACAGATTCGGCTTGCGTTACCCTAATCCCCCCATGGAACGCCGGGCATCCCCCGCTTGGCTGCTGATCCTGGCTTACGTTCCCCTGCTGGGACTGCTCGCGCTCCTGCCTCGAACGACCACACGTGAAGTGCGGTGGCACGCCAAGAACGGGTTCCTGCTCTTCGTGGCCGTCGGAATCCTGGCCGCTGTGGCGACGCTCGTCGGAATCCTGATCCCTCAGCTCCCCTGCCTGTACGGCGTCGTCATGCTGTTCGCGGCGTGCGTCTACGCCGTCGTGCTGATTCTCTCCGTCGTCAAGGCGCTGCAGGGCGAACGCGTCATCGTGCCGGGGATTTCCAAGTATGCCGACCGATTCTGAGGCGGTGCCCCTTCCCGTTTCTGGAAACCGCCGGTTCACCGCGGCCGCGCTGGCTGCTCTCATCGGATTCTTCGCGGCGGACACCCTACGGCCGGTCGACCGACAGGTCGGGACGCAGATGGCGCTCTTCGCAATCGACGTCTACCGAGCCACGGTCTCGCCGGTGCTGCGAAGAACGCACGTGGTCGCTTGTCGGTTTCAGCCCACATGCTCCGCCTATGGCCGCGAGGCGATCGCTCGGTACGGAATTCCGCGTGGAGCGTGGCTGGCGGCCCGCCGCGTCCTGCGATGTCACCCCTTCGCGAAAGGAGGCGAGGACCCCGTTCCTTAACCGTCGCCTGCGCGGAGTTCGTCGATCTGCGCCCGGTGGGCGCACCGGCGGTCCGCTCGGCCGGATGCGGCCAGGAGCCGGCCCTTTGAAGGCTCACGGCGTGGTTTCCAGGGGCAGCATCTGCGCCGGCACGACGGGGCCGGATTGCCGCTGCCCCACGAACGCATACTGGTCCTGGCTTCGATTGTCCAGCGTCGAGCCGACGGCGAGTATCCCACCGGAGGACAGGATCGTTCCCTCGTGGATGCCGACCGTGATGCGCAGGCCGTCGATCGACGGCGCACCGACCGCTTCCAGGATGCGGCCCACGCGCAGAAGAGATTTGGCCGCGACGCTGAAGGTCTGAACTCCGCCGTAGACGGTGGCAGTCACCGGGTCGATCACCTTGACCTCGATCTCGACGGTGCCGGTCGAGGTGTTCGTGACGTCCAGCTGAGTCCGGTAGTTCGAATCGCCGGAGTTTGTGCCGAAGATCTGAAGGACGTTGACGGCGTCGGCCGACGACTGCATCGCGTCCATCGATTCGGTCGTGGGAATTCCGGGCTGGAAGGCGCCAAATGTCCCTCCGGTGCAGCCCGACGGAGCGGTGTAGCTGCGCATGCCTCCCATCACCGGAAGGTTCGAGCTCCATTCGAGAGCCCCCACCTGGCCGTCGGCCGGAACCGTCGCCAGCAGAACGTCGGCGAGATACTTCGTTTCCCGCGGCGCCAGCGTGATCGCCGTCGACTGGATCGGAGCGGGGGCGGCTGCGCCCGAGGCCACCTGCGGATGGAAGATCAGGGTCACCACCGCGTTCTGCGCGGCGTCCGGATTGAACAGCCAGAGGTCGGACCGAAACTGCGCTCCACCGAAGCCCACGACGCGCCCGACGACGATGAACCATCCGTTGGTCGTCGACGGTGAGTAGGCGGCCCGGGATTCGGAGGCGACCAGGAAGATCGGAAGAAGCGCAAGGGCGAACCGTGGACGCGGTCGGGCAGGCATGGCAGTCCCTCCTGATCTAGGGACGCACGTAAACGAGATCGGGTTTACAGAGAAGGACGAAGCTGCGAGCTTTACGCCTTACCCCTCACGGCTTCCGCCGCACGCCGCACGCCTCCCGCCCTGCGCCTCCCGAGTCGATTGGTGCCGTCGGCCGGACTCGAACCGGCATGGGTTGCCCCATACGCCCCTCAAACGTACGTGTCTACCAATTCCACCACGACGGCACGGGGGGCACTATTTCTTCGGCGCGGGATTGGCCGGCGCCGGGTTGGCCGGAGCGGGATTTGCAGGGGCGGCCGCGGGCGCTTTTTGGTCCGGGGCGGCCGCGGGCGCCTTCTGGTCCAAAGCCGCGGGCGCTTTTTGAACCGGGGACCCGGGCGCCGGCGCCGGAGCCGCCTTGGCCGGAGCCGCGGCTGCGCCGCGCACGACCGACGCCTTGGGACGCGCTTGCAGAATGGTCAGGACCAGAGCCAGAACGATGAAAGCGATGAATGCGCCGGTGGTCAGCTTGTGAAGGAGCGTCGTGGCGCCGCGGGCGCCGAACGCCGTCTGCGTACCTCCTCCTCCAAAGGCCCCGGCCAGATCGGCTCCCTTGCCCTGCTGGACCAGAACCACCAGGATCAGGAAGAAGCAGATGAATACGTAGACGACGACGACCAGACCATAGAGAAAGCCCAAGGGGAACTCCTCCTCAAAAAGGGGGAAGGATTTTAGTTGCCCGGCCTGCCGCGGTCAAGAAGCCGCCCCCGCGCCGCTCGCCGCGTCGGCCGCGCCCGGCTGCCCTCAGTCCAACCCGGCGATGGCGGCGAACGAAGCAGCCTTCAGGCTGGCTCCGCCGATCAAGAAACCGTCGATGCCGGCTTCCGCGAGCAGTAGCTTGGAGTTCTCGCCGGTGACCGAGCCTCCGTAGAGGAGCCGCAAGGACGGGCGGCCGGCGAGGAGGCGGCGCAGGTGCGCGCACGCCGTCGCGCAATCGCCCGGCGTCGCTGCGCGGCCCGTGCCGATGGCCCAGACCGGCTCGTAGGCGACGACCAGAGGAGCCGCGGCCGGGTCCTCGCGAAGCGTCTCGGCCTGGCGCGCGAGGACCGCCTCGGAGGCTCCTTCTTCGCGCTCCGCCTCGGTCTCGCCGAGGCAATAGATCGGGATGAGGCCGGCTTCCCTGGCGCGGGCGAGCTTGGCGGCGAGCAGCGCATCGCCTTCTCCGAAGAGACGGCGGCGCTCGGAGTGGCCCACCAGGACATACCGGCAGCCGGCGTCGGCGAGCATACGCGCGGAGACCTCTCCGGTGAAAGCGCCTTCCCGCTCTCCCGCGACGTCCTGGCCCGCGAGCGACCAGCGCGCCTCGCCGTCGCGCGCCGCGTCCAGCGCCGTGTAGGGCGGAGCCAGAACCAGCTCGACGGCCAGCCGCCGCTGCCCGATTCGCCGGCCGAGCTCCTCGGCATAATCCGCCGCCGGCGCGCGCAGCATGTTCATCTTCCAGTTGGCGACAAACAAATTCATTTATGATTTGTGATTTGTGATTTGTGATTTGGGCGATCAAGTTTTTGCGGCCTGATCACAATTCACCGATCACGAATTCCTGAGCGCTTCTATCCCGGGCAGCGTACCCTCCGCGAGGAATTCGAGGGAGGCGCCTCCGCCGGTCGAGACATGGGTGAAGCGATCGGCGACTCCGGCCTGGACCGCCGCTGCGACGCTCTCGCCTCCCCC
>DATFTF010000425.1:0-2632 GCA_035262245.1 Thermoanaerobaculia bacterium | reverse complement strand
CGAGACCGTGCCCGCGAAGGCAACGCCCGCGCGCTGAGGCGCGGGTCTGATAGCGGGTCCCGCCGCCTCGAATCAGCCGGAACCGAGCCCGGCTTCCGGGGGCGGCGTCGATTCCGCGATTTTCCTGTCGTACGCGGCGCGCTTGGCTGGATCGGAAAGGACGCCGTAGGCCACCTTCAGCCACTTGGCGAGCACGGTCAGCTGCCGCCAGAGATCGACCAGCTCCGGATGCGCCTTCAGCGACGGATCGAACAGGCGGGATCGGTTCTTGAACGCCTGGTCGATGTCGTCGCGCGTCGCCTTTCGCGCGACGCCCAAGAGGTCGTAGTGGGAGAGCCAGTCGAGCTGCCGATAAGTGTCGAGCACGATCTGACGCGGCGTCCCGGTGTATCCGGGGATCGGAACCTTTCCGGTTTTCGAGGTCTCGGCCGTCGCGCGTTTGGCCACCGGCTGGGTCTGGTCGCCGACCGACTCGCCCACGGGCTGAACGGACTCGCCGGGTCCCCGACTCTCCAGGCCTGGAGGCTGCGCTTCGATCAGTCCGGCGAAGAGGAGCGAGTACAGGATCTTGGCCGCGGCGCTGCCGGAAGTCGTGGCGGACTTCAGAAGCTGATCGTACGGGGTCTTGCCGTCGATGTGCTCGAGCACGTCGACGGAGTCCTTGAGAAGACGAAAAGCGTTGGAGTTCATCGGGTCCTTGGTCAGGCGGGGCACTGACTGCAAGTCTCCGAGGAGCTCGACGAACTGCTCGCTTTCCGGGATCCTGCGAATCCCCTCGATGATGACGTCCTCGAAGAAGGAGACCTCGACGTCGAGCTCGACTATTCCGGTGTTGGGCTCGAAGTGAAACGCGCCATCGGGCCAGGCCAGGGTGGAGAAGATGACCTGCTGCATCTGCCGGCGGGCCTCGCTGTCCACGATGGCCCGCGTCACCAACCCCTGTTCCACCAGGATCTGGTCGATGCGCTGGTGGCTCTGCCTCTGGACCTCGAGAGCGTCCTGGAGCTGGCGCTCGGTGATGTAGCCCCAGCGAACCAGGGTCGCTCCCACGCGGTGGTCTTCCCGTGAGGACCGCGCCGAGCGCAGCTCCCCGCGCTCGAAGAAGAGCTGCCGCACCTGCTCCTCGCGGAGCACGGAGAGCGTTCCGGACAGCCGCTCTCGCTGGATCCGTCGCATCACCGCAAACAGCGGCGTCGCCGAAAGGGCGCCGGAGAAGCCGGCCGCGGCGGCCGGATAGGCCCCAGACGAGCCCGAGCCTTCGTTAACCAACCCGGATCCGAACCTCGGTCGCCGGGCGGCGGCGGTCCGCCTGGCGGCGCTCTCCTTTGCGCCGGTCGGCGGGATGATCGGGTGTCCAGAGGACGGATTCCAGCTCAGCGGCCAGGTCGTTGATCGGATCGGCGATGACGCCGACAGTCCATCCCTCCAGAGCCTCAGTGGACACACAATCGACAAAATTCACCGCGGCCACGATGCGCCGCGCCTCCTCCGAGGAGCGCGCGCGGGCGACCAGATGTCCCTCTCCGTCGAAGACCGCATTCTCGGACCGGGTCCAGCGCGGAGCCGGAGACAGCTTCATGCTCTCGATCTCAAAAAAAAAGGCGCCATGCCGGCGCCCGCCTCAACGATGCAATCCGGAACGGAGGGGCACAACATCAGAATAGCGCGGCGGCGCCGTGAAAGCCAGAGCCGACGCCGCCGTAGACGCCGCGGGCCGCCCTGCTAAACTGCCCGGCGCTTGGCCTTCGGAAGCAGAACCTCTTCCCCGAACTCGGCGGGAGCCTGGATCGTTCCCGTGACCGGTGTCGCCCTGTTTCTGCTCTTCTGGGACCTCGGCATCCGCACGGGGAAGGCGCCGCTCCTGCCCGGTCCGCTCGCCGTCGTCCGGGCCATCGCCGAGCTCCTGCGCAAGGGTTTCCTGGCCAAGCACGTGGTGGCATCGCTTTTTCGGGTGACCTGGGGATACCTGCTGGCCGTGGCCGTCGGCGTTCCGCTCGGAATTCTGCTCGCGATCCACCGGCGTGTGGGGCTGGCCCTCGCGCCGCTGGTCGAGATCCTGCGTCCCATCTCGGCGCTGGCCTGGATCCCGCTCGCAATCCTGTGGTTCGGTGTCGGCGACGCCGCAGCCGTCTTCATCATCTTCGTCGCCTCCTCTCTTCCTCTGATCGTGGCGGCCATGAGCGCGGTCCGCCACGTCTCCGAGACACACTGGAACGCGGGACGCAACTTCGGTCTGACCCGGCGTCAGGCCGCGCTTCGGGTTTTGCTGCCGGCGATCCTGCCGCGTCTCTTAGTCGGCCTTCGGCTGGCTCTCGGTGTCGCCTGGTTGGTAGTCGTCGCCGGCGAGATGATCGCCGTCAATTCCGGACTGGGCTTTCTGATCATCGACGCCCGCAACGCCGGCAACCGCTACGACCTGGTCGTGGCCGGCATGGTCTTGATCGGAACGATCGGCCTCGCGCTCGACACGATCATGCGCCGTCTGGAGCGGCTGCGCGCCCTGCAGTGGGCCTACGCCGGCTCGGAAGGCGCGCCGTGAGCGTGCCGATGCCGGACCGCGCGGCGGCTCCTGTCAAGCTCGCGATCCGCGGACTGCACATGGCGTTTCGCGCCGGAGAGGGCGTGGTGCGTG
>DATFTF010000424.1:0-2404 GCA_035262245.1 Thermoanaerobaculia bacterium | reverse complement strand
TCAGCGCCGCCTGGAAGGGCGCGGCGCCGGCAGGCTCCAGGCGCACGACCCACTCCTCCTTCTCCGGCGGTCGGCGGGCCAGCCGTCGGAGCTGCCGGGAAAAGGCCGGCCGCTGTTCGGCGCATACGAAGGAGGCGAGCGCGCGGCCTGAAAGCTCCACCGGCGAAAGGCGCACGAGATCGGCGGCCGCGCGGTTGGCTTCGCGGATCCTTCCTCTGCGGTCGGTGGCCAGGTAGCCGTCGGGCGCCTTTTCGAAGAGGCTTCGGTAGTGGCGCGTCAGCGAGGAACCGTCGGAATCCCCGGGACGGACGCGAGCGCGGGCTCGGGGCGAAGGACTTCCCTGGACGAAATGCCGGAGGACGGCTTGTCGTGACACCTCAACCAGCTCCCGGAAAAAAGGGGCGGACATCAGACCACGGGACAGAGCCCGAGGGTCGTTACGGTTCCGATCTTCTTTTAGTCCTCTCCGGAGCGGATTGCAACGTCCCCGCGCGAGGACGCTGGTTCGGTCCGTGCTCGGGAGGATGCACTAACGAGTGTAACAGACTATAGCATTTCTGCTATGTCCTCCCGGAATGCCAGGGAAGGGCAGTGGGTCCTGCTCCCAGGGCGGCGGCCGCCTTCTCCAGAATTTCCTTCCCCCGCGCCGGCGTCAGAGGATCGGGAGCGCCGACGGAATCCGCCCATCGTGACCAGCTCTGGACGACCATCCTGTGAGCGCCGCTCTCGGAGTGCTCCTCGTTCGCGAGGACGAGCAGGCGGCGCTCGAGCTCCTTGACCGGCGGGCCGGCGGCTTCCAGGAGTCCGCTGCGGTCAACCTCTGAAAGGATCTTCCTCGCCTCCGGCGCAAGCCCTCTCGTCTGCCAGGGCTCGCGCGTCGTGGCCGCGGCAAGAAACGCCGGCCAGAGCCTCCTGTGGACCAGAGTGACCTTTCCCGAGACGAGCTTGCAGAACAGGACGTCGCGGTGCTCGGAAAGACGTCTCAACGTCCGGAAGATTCGATTCGACTGCGGATGGCCCCACCAGGAGCCGCGAACCGGAGCGCCGGCCAGAATCGTCGCCACGCTGGGGAGAGCCTTGTCCTGGACCAGCAGCAACCCGCGCTCGGCGAGCGCCGCGAGAACGGTGTTCTCGTCCTCCTCGGCCCCCGGTCGGGAGCTCACTTCCCGTCGCCGGCGGGACTCGACTCGACCTTCTCGAGCTTCCATCCTCCGCGGATCTGGGTCGCGTCGCAATACGTCTTGGTGCAGGCCGTGTCGTTCAAGCAGGCCAGGACGCTTCCGCAGACGGCGGCCGGCGTGGAATCTGCCGGTACAGCCTCGGTCACGCGGCACCATCCTGAGTAGGCGGAATTCGAAAGCGCGCAGGTCACCGTGCGCTCCCGCTCCGCGACCATCGAGGGCGGAGGGATGGCCGGGCTCGCCAGGATGAGAACGAGGATCGCTCGCTGCAATCTCATGACATCTCCTCCCGAAGGTCGACGAGCAAGACTAACAACAGCCCTCCATGGCTGGCCTCTCAGCGCGGCACGATCGCGACGATGCGCAGCGGGCCCCCCGATCCTCCGGTGATCTTCATCGGAAGCGCGACCACCCAGGCGCCGGTCTCGGGCACCTTTCCCAGATTCGCCACGTTTTCCAGCCCCGGGACTTGCGCCGCCAGGGCCAGGCGATGAACGAGGAAGTCCGTCGAGGGGCCGTAGTCGATCGAGGCCGTGTCGACGCCGAGCGCCGCGACCCTTCGCTCGCGCACGAGGATCTCCGCGGCCTCCTTCCCGTACGAAGGGAAGTGGAGGTGCGTGGCGTCGCCCGGCGTGTCGTCGCCGAGATAGCGCTTCCGGTCCGGCCAGCGCGCGCCCCATCCGGTGCGCAGCAGCACGATGGTGCCGGGAGCGATCGGGCCGTGCGCGTTCTCCCAGTCGCGGACTTCCTCGGGCGTTAAGCGATGGTCGGCGTCGGCCGCCGCCGCCTGCGAAACGTCGATCACCGCGGCGGGAGCGATCAACTGTTCGAGCGGCACCTGATCCGCCGTCCGGCCGTTCTTGGAGAAGTGGATCGGCGCGTCCAGGTGCGTTCCGCCGTGCTCGGGCGTGCAAACGGCAAACGAGGAATAGAACCAGCCGCCCGGGGTGTCGCCGTAGGAGAGCTGCCTCAGCACGAAGGCCGAAGGAGACGTGGGCCAATAGATGGTCTTCTCGTCGAAGGGATACGAGAGATCCACGAACTTCGCCGTCGCGAGGTCGGGCGCGGCCGGCTTCCCCTTGGCGGCCTTCTCCGCGGCCACCGCGGTGAGCGAAAGAAGCGCGAGCCCTGCGAAAGAGGCCAGCCTGCGGGATCGCATGAGACCCTCCCTATTCTTCTATTCCTCCAGCGCACCGCCCGCCCGGGCGAGCTGCTCGGGCTTG
>DATFTF010000423.1:0-12382 GCA_035262245.1 Thermoanaerobaculia bacterium | reverse complement strand
CGTGCTCCAGCCGTATCTGCCCGACGAGCGGACCAAGTTCGAGATCTTCCGCACCGCTCTCGAGCGCTTCGCCGCCGCCGGCTTCGAGTACATCGGGATGGATCATTTCGCCAGGCCCACCGACGAGCTCGCCCGAGCCCGGGCGGAGCGCACCCTCCACCGCAATTTCCAGGGCTACACCACCAAGGCCGGCACGGATCTGGTCGGCTTCGGCATGAGCGCGATCGGCTCGATTGGAAGCTCTTACGTCCAGAACAAGCGGGATCTGGTCCCCTACCGCGAAGCCGTCGGAGCCTCCGGCGCGGCGACGTTTCGGGGGTTTCGCCTCACCGACGACGACCGCCTGCGGCGCACGGTCATTCAGAACCTCCTCTGCCACGGCGTGATCGTCAAGCGCGAGATCGCAGGCGCGTTCGGGATCCGCTTCGACGACTACTTCGCCGACGCCCTGGAGCGCCTGATCCCCTGCGCAGAGGACGGGCTCGTCGAGCTCGCGCCCGAAGAGATCCGCGCGACCGGCCTCGGACGCGTCTTCCTCCGGAACCTGGCGATGCCGTTTGACGCGTATCTGGAGAGCCGCGCCGACAAGCCGGTGTTCAGCCGAACCCTCTAGCCGGGAAACGGGAAACGATGCCGGGAACCGTCCGAGCCATCGTCCGTTTTCCGTTTACCGTTTTCCGTTTCCCGTCATGAAGCGCGCAATCCTCTTCCTCCAGCTCGGCGGGCCGGAGAATCTCGACCAAGTTCCGGGCTTCCTCTACCGCCTCTTCTCCGATCCGGACGTCATCCGGGTCCGGCCGGCCATTCTGCGCAAGGCGATCGCCGCGGGAATCGCGCTCGGCCGAAGCAAGGCCTCGCGCGAGCTGTACCGCTCGATCGGCGGAGGCTCCCCTATCCGCCGCCTGACCGAGGAGCAGGCGCGGGGCGTCGAGGGGCGGCTGCGCGCCGGCGGGCACGACGCCGTGGTCCGCGCCGCGATGAACTGTTCGGCGCCCTTTGTCGAGGACGTGGTGCGGGATCTGGGAGCAGCAGGCGTGGATCGTTTTCTCTCGGTGCCGCTCTACCCGCAATATTCGCTCACCACGACCAAGGGAGCTCTGGAGCGGTCCCGCGCGGCAGTGGAGCACCTGGCTCCCGGCGCGCGGATATGGGAGCTTTCCTCCTGGCCGACCCACCCTCTCTTCGTGAAGGCTCACGCCGAGGCGATCGAGCGCGAGATCGGACGGTTCCCCGATCCGCGGCCCGAGGCAGTCCATATTCTCTATTCCGCGCACTCCATCCCCGCGAAGCTCGTCACCCGCAATGGCGACCCGTACTCGAAAGAAGTCGAGGCCTCGGTCGCCGCCATCAACGCGGCGCTCGGCAACCGCTCTCCCTGGTCGCTCGCCTACCAGTCCAAGCTCGGTCCCGTCGAGTGGCTGGGGCCGGCGACGCTCGACCGAATCGGGGAGCTGGGACGCTCCGGAGCCAGGCAGGTTCTCGCCGTTGCGATCGCCTTCGTGACCGATCACGTGGAGACCCTCTATGAGATCGACCAGCTGTTCGGGCAGGAGGCCCGCCGCGCGGGCATTCCGCATTTCCGCCGCACGCCGGGCCTGAACGACTCGCCCACGTTCCTGGCCGCTCTCGAGAATCTGGTCCTGGCCGAAAGGGAGTTCTGGTCATGACGACGATCGTCGTCGGCGGAGGGCTCTCCGGCCTTGTCTGCGCCGCGAGCCTCCTTCGAAAGGGCGAGGACGTCGCCGTCCTCGAAAAAGCGGACCGCCCCGGCGGCGTCGTCCGCACCGAACGGCGCGGCGGATACCTGCTCGAGATGGGACCCAACACCGTCCGCCCCACGGCGGAGCTCTGGGACCTCGTCGTCGAGCTCGGTCTGGAGAAGGAAGCGCTGCTGTCGGATCCTCGGGCTCCCCGTTTCGTCGATTTCGGCGGCCGCCGCCAGGCGATTCCCATGTCGCCCGCGGACCTGGCCACGACGCGGCTCCTTTCGGTCGGCGGCAAGCTGCGGCTTTTCGCCGAGCCCTTCGTCCCCCGCTCCCGATCCGGCGAGGAATCGGTCGAGGCCTTCTTTGCCCGCCGCCTCGGACCGCAGGTCGCCAAGCGTTTCGTCGAGCCGTTCGTCTCGGGCATTTTCGCCGGCGACGCGTCCCGTCTGTCTGTGGAAGGGTGCTTTCCAATGCTGGCCCGCTGGGAGAGGGAGCACGGGGGACTGCTGCGTGGAGCCCTTGCCGCCATGCGCGGTCCCCGCAAGCGCAAGGCCCCGGTCAAGGGTCTCCTCTCCTTCCGCGAAGGGCTGGAGACGCTTCCTCGCGCTCTCGCGGCGCGGCTGGGCGACAGGCTCAGGCGCTCGGCGCGGGTCGAGGCCATCCGACGGGGCGCCGACGGGTGGACAGTCCGCACGGCCTCCGGAGATCTCGCCGCATCTCGGGTCGTTCTCGCAACCTCGGCGCCGTGCGCCGCGGCTCTGCTGGAGGAGGCGTCTCCCTCCGCCTCCCGGGCGCTCTCGGCGATTTCCCACCCTCCGCTCGCCGTCCTGCACCTCTCCTGGCCGGCCGAGGCCTTTCCCGAGCCTCTCGCGGGCTTTGGTCACCTGGTCGTTCCGCAGAGCGAACGCCGGATTCTCGGCGCCGTCTACAGCTCGAGTCTCTTCGCCGGGCGAGCGCCGGAAGGACGCACGCTCCTGACGGTCTTCGTGGGAGGCTCGCGGGATCCGAAAGCCGCCGGTCTCTCCGACGACGCGCTGGTCGAGGCGGCCCGGCGCGACCTCGCCGCGGTTCTGGCCGTCCAGGGCGCTCCCCAGGTCATCGGCGTCACGCGGTACAAGCAGGCGCTGCCGCAGTACGAGCTGGGACACCTCGACCGGATGCGCGCTCTGGACGAAGCGGAACGAGGCTGTCCCGGGCTCACTCTCCTCGGCAACTACCGCGGTGGCGTATCGGTCGGAGACGTGGTCCAGAACGCCAGCCGAGTCGGAGTTTGACTTCAGATATATCTCACGATATAACTTACGTTCTTACGGGAGGTGTATCGTGTGGTGTGATGCCGAAGGATTCGCCTCTGATTTCTGGAGTCATCGCATGAACCGAGAGTCCAAGTCGGGATTTGGGTGGGCCGGCTTCGCCGCCTTCGGGCCCCTGGGAGGGCGTCGGCGATTCTTCGAGCCCGGCGAGGTACGACTGGCCGTTCTCTCGCTTCTGGCCGAGGGGCCCAAGCACGGCTACGAGCTCATCAAACAGTTCGAGATCCGCAGCGGCGGCCTGTACCGCGCCAGCGCCGGGACGATCTACCCCACCCTGCAGCTGCTCGAAGACGAGGGGCTCATCCGATCGGAGATGGCCGACGGCAAGAAGGTCTATCGGATCACGCCGGAAGGCACTGCCGAGCTCGAACGGGAGTCCGACGCGGTCGACGAGATCTGGGGACGCGCGGAGCGCTGGCAGGAATGGTCGCACTGGATGGGCCCGCGGGCGATGGTTCTGGCCGGCCCGCTGGCGCATTTCGTCAAGGCCGCCCTGCGGGCGACGCAGGCTGCGGGAGACTCCGCCGAACAACAGGACCGCGTGCGCGAGATCCTGGACCGCGCCCGCGAAGAGCTCGAGGAAATCGCGCAGGGCCGTCGACCTCGAAAAGGCTGACGTGGCGATCGGCGTCCGCACGGAAGGCCTGCGCAAGGTCTACACCTCGCCGCCGCCCGCGGCGGTGCCCGGACGGGCGTTGATGTTCGGGCCCGGAGCGGGGCGCGACGGGAAACAGAAGCAGAAATACGAAGTCGTGGCCCTGGACGGCCTTTCGCTCGACATCCAGCCCGGCGAGATCTTCGGGCTCCTCGGGCCCAACGGCGCGGGGAAGTCGACGACTGTCGGGGTCCTGACCACGCGCATCCGGCCCAACGCGGGGCGAGCGTGGATCGGAGAGAGCGAGGTCTGGACCGACCGGGTCGGCGTCAAGCGCCGGATCGGAGTCGTCCCGCAACGCCCCAATCTCGACTTCTCGCTGACGGCCCGCGAGATCCTGACCTACCACGGAGCGTACTTCGGCATGGCTCCGGCCGAGCGCGGGCGTCGCGCCCAGGAGCTGCTCGACCGCTTCCAGCTTGCCGAGCGCGCCGATCAGCTGGCCAAGGGCTTCTCCGGCGGCATGATGCAGCGTCTTTCGATCGCGCGCGCGATGATGCACGACCCGGAAGTCTTGTTTCTGGACGAGCCTTCCGCCGGCCTCGACCCGCAGACGCGCCTGCTCCTGTGGGAGATGGTCCGTCAGTACAACGCCCGGGGAAAAACCCTCGTCCTGACGACCCACAACATGGACGAGGCGGACGCCCTGTGCCACCGGGTCGCGATCGTGGACCACGGGCGGGTGATCGCGCAGGGCGCGCCGAAGGACCTGAAGAGCTCCATCCCGGGCGGCTACGTGATCCGCCTGCAGCTCACCTCCCGCACGCCCGCGATTCTGGAGAGGCTGCGGCGCCTGCCCGGCGTCACCGAGGTTCGCGAGGTTGGCTCGGGGGGCGCGGACGTCTACGCCGACCGCGGGGGCCCGCTGATCGCCGACGCCTTCCCCGTCGTGCTCGCCGAAGGGGCCGGCATTACCGATGTGCACGTCTCCGAGCCTTCGCTGGAGAACCTGTTTCTGCACCACACGGGAAGGAGCCTGAGGGACTGAGGAAGAATTTGTGACTTGTGATTTGTGATTTGCGATTGAAGAAGTGAGCGTCCCATGAAGACATTTCTCGCTCTCCTTGCTCGCGACGCACGGGTCGCGCGGCGGAACTTCTTCCCTCTGCTTCTTCAGACGCTTCTTCAGCCGATGCTCCTGGTCTTTGTCTTCGGGCGGGTGCTCACCACGTCGGGCTACATGCCGATTCAGTACAAGAGCCTCCTCCTGCCGGGCATCATGGCGCTTTCGATGCTGCTCTCGGGCATCCAGGCGGTGGCCATGCCCCTGATCGCGGAGTTCCAGTTCTCCCGGGAGATCGAGGACCGGCTGCTGGCGCCGATCGAGATCGAGTGGGTGGCGGTCGAAAAGATCGTGGCCGGGATGCTGCAGGCGCTGGTGGCGGGCCTGGTGGTTCTGCCGGCTGCCTGGGCCACGATGGGCAGGGGCGTCGAGCTCAATCTGGCGCATCCCCTGCTGGTCGCGGGCCTGTGTCTTCTGGTCGCTCTGGTCTCCTCGGCCATCGGCCTGACGCTGGGGTGCTCGGTCGGCCAGACCCACATCGGCCTGATGTTCTCCCTGGTGCTCGCGCCGATGATTTTCTTCGGCTGCACGTATTACCCGTGGAGCGCTCTCGCCAAATTCCCGGTTCTTCAGAGGGCGGTTCTCATCAATCCCGTCGTCTATGCCAGCGAGGGGCTCCGGAGCGCGCTCGTTCCGCAGTTTCCCCACCTCGCCCTGAGCGCGATCCTCGGCGCGCTGACGGTCTTCGCAATCCTGTTCGTCGGCTTCGGGCTGCGCCAATTCCGCCGTAAAGCGATCCTTTAGGTTCTCGGGGCGACGTGGAGGCGGGCCTGTCCCCACCTGCCGGGGACGTCGGTGCTTCGGGCAGCTCGCGTGCCGCGGACTGATGCGAACCCTCACCCTGGCCTCGCCCTGGGGAGAGGGAAAAACCTAGGAACTTCGCAAAGCGACCAAGTTTCGCGAACTGGATTCGCGAAACGACTCGCGTTGCGGAAGCCGGAGCGGGGTTCGTCGATCAGGCGGGCCGTCGAGGCCGCATCCGGCCGAGCGGACCGCTGGTGCGCCCAACGGGCGCAGATCGCCGAACCCCGCGCAGGCGACGTGAAGAATCAGCACGAAGCCAACTGCCGCTGCGGGCATCCGGACTGCACCAACCGGTAATCTCCGCCGGCGTGAGCCGCAGCCGCTCGCGCCGGCTCTTTCTTTGCCTCGATCACCTCTCGCCGTGCGCGTGCCCGGCGTGCTCGCTCTCGCCCATCCCCTCGCCGTGGGTGCCGAACCGAATCCTCAAGAAGCCGTGGACCGAAATCGGATGGCTCCCGTAGACGGCGTCGAGTCTCGCCGGGAATCGGTACCCGGTGAAATCCAGACCGAGTCCGGTCTCGACCTTTTCGAGCCACGACATGTTACGGACGAATCCCAGCGTCGCGGCCTGCACCTGTATGCGTCTGGGCGGCACGTCCTCGGGACGCTGCATCTTGTGGACGAGTTCGTACTCGTCCCGATCTACGCTTTCCAACCTTCCATAAAGAAAGTTGGCGCCGGCGAACTTCCAGGTGAACTCGAGAAGGCTTCCCCACTCCGGTCCGTCCGGCGTCTGGTTGCGGCCGGTGGCGAGCGTGGCGGCCACGAATCCGCCCGGCAGCGCGCGCTCGTAGATCAGCGATGCGGTCGACCGGGTTTGGTTCCCCGGTTCGATGGCCTCGGGATGCTCGAGGTGTCCTGAGGAGACTTGAATCGACAACCCGCGCGCCGGGCGCAGCGTGAGACGGCCGGAGTAGGAGTCGATCTTCCCCTGGTCGATGTCCCACCGGTTCTCGTCCGGCTCCTCTCCGTGAAAGGCCGAGCCTTCCAGCGTCGCCAGGGGCGCGGAGAACGACAGCGTGATCACATCCGCGGCGATGTGCGTCGAGTCCTGATTGTGGTGCGAGAGCGGTGCGGTCGGATTCTCCGAGGCGGACAGACGGTGGGGATAGGCGGGCGGACCGATTGCCGGCTCACCGACCGGCGCGAGATACAAGCGGATCTTCGTGCTCGCGGCGATCTGTCTCTCCCACGCGACAGCCAGTTGCACGAAGAGATCGTGGGGGTGCTGCAGGTCGACGAGCAGGACGCCGTGGTAGGTCTCGCCCCTCTGAAACAGCTCGGAGCTGCCGCGCGGCGGAATCGTCGCCGGTTCGAGCGAGAACGTTCCGAGCAGGGAAAGCTTTCCGCCCCAGGCCGACTTGATCGCCATCAGCATGAAGTGATTCTGCGAATCGAACTCCCGATCTCCCGACGGACCGTCCTGGCGGTTGGCGTTCAAGAAGGCATAGCCGTGGATCATGGTCATCCAATGGTCCATGGGCTCCATCGCTTCCATGGCCGCCATGGGGTCGGGATTCACGGGCTCCGGCGGCGCCCCATGCTCGTGCTGAGCCAGCAGACGGGCAGCGACGCCCAGCGCCGCCAGCGCGGTCAGGGAGAGGCGGCGGAGCCTGCCTCGCACGCCGTTCCCTACTTGCGGCCCGGCGTCGCGGCGGGGGATGCGGCTTCCTGACCTCTCCCCTTTTCCGCCTTCTCCTTCTCCGCGCCCGCCGCCTCTTCGTGGTGACCTCCTCCCTCCTCCGAAGCGGCTTTCAGCTCCTTCTGCTCCGCGTCGGTGAGCTCGGGAAGATGGCGAACGAAAGCGACGATCTTCCAAACCTCGTCGGGCTTGTGGGTCAGCGAGAAGGCCGGCATCCCGGTCATGCGGATTCCGTTCGAGATCACCCAGAAGAGCTCTCCGTCGGACATCCGCTGGACGGCGGGAAGCGTCAGATCCGGCGCCGGCGGATTCAGACCCATTCCCGCCTCCGACTCTTCCACTCCGGGAGCGCCGTGGCAGGTGACGCAGTTCTCCCGGTAGTGCGCCAGCCCGGCTCGCAGGGTGTCGGCGTTCGCCGCAAACGGATTGCGCGTCGAGGGCGCGCGCTTGGCGACCGAGCGGTTGAGCGTGAAGGTCGCAACACTTTTTTCAAACTTCGAGGGGGACGAGAGCGCCGAAACGTTGTAGGAGCCCGTGGCGAAGATGATGACGAACCCCAAGAGGACGAGCAACACTCCAAAGACGAGCCCGCTGAAAAATCTCATCGAACCTCCCCAGAAGCTATTTATTCATCTGACCATCGGGTCATCGGGTGATGTCTCGTCGTCGAGCCGCAACCACCCGATCATCCGATCGTCAGATCACCAGATTCTTCCTCACGCGTGTTCCCGGCTCGAGGCGTGGCAGGTCATCTCCGCGCCCCATTCCACCTGGATCGTGGCGTGGTCGACCCCGGCCTTGTCCTTGAGCAAGGACTGGACCGCGCCGAGCAGCTCGCCTCGGGCCGATGCGCTCGAGGCTCGGATGTGCACGCTCGCCGAATGAAGGCCGGAAGTCAGGGTCCAGAAGTGAAGATCGTGAATTTCCTCGACTCCCGGCACCTTCAGCAGCTGCTCACGCAGGGCCTCCGCGTCGATTTCGCCGGGCGCTCCTTCCAGCAGGATGTGCGCGGACTGTCGCAAGAGGGAGACGGCGCGGGGTAGGATGAAGACGGCGATGGCCCCGGACAGCGCGGGATCGAGCCACCACCAGCCGGTGGAAGGGATTGCGATGGCCACCACGACCACCGCCAGAGCTCCCAGCGCGTCGGTGAAGACTTCCAGGTAGGCCGCCCTGAGATTGAGGCTGGAATCCTTCGAACGGACCAGGAGGAGCATGGAGGCCACATTGCCGGCGAGCGCCGCGACCCCCAATCCCAGCATGAGGCCGGTGTGGATCTCGACGGGCTGGCGAAGGCGGCGGAACGCCTCGTACAGAACGACGAGCGCCGCAACCAGCAGGGCCTGGGCGTTGACGAACGCGGCCAGGATCTCGGCGCGGTAGAGGCCGAATGTGTGGCGCCCGGTGGGAGCCCGCTCGGCCAGAGTCATCGCGGCGTAAGCCAGAGTCAGAGCCCCGATGTCCGCGAAGACATGAGCCGCGTCGGCCAGAAGCGCGAGGCTGTGCGAGACGATCCCGCCCACCACCTCCACGGCCAGAACCGACAGGGTCATGGCCAGGGCCGCCCGAAGCCGGCGCTTCTCGACGCCGCGCCGTGGACCGAATCCGGCCTGGGCCAGCTCCGCGTGGCCGTGCGAAACGCTCAGGGGCCTCTCCTCTCGACCTCCACGCGCGCGTCGTTGAAGCAAGCGCCGCCCCCGATGTCGGTCAGCGAATCGGGCGCAAGGGCGGTCGCCGTTGCGCGGTTCTCTGTCGCGTGACGCCAGAGCCCCTTGGGGAGCAGCACGACGCCGACCGAGAGAGTGGCGTTGGACCGCGCGCGGCAGAGCACTTCGCCGCGCTCGTTGAAGACCCGCACTGCGTCGCCGTCGGAAATCCCGCGTCGGCGCGCATCCTGGGGATGAATCTCGAGCGGCACCGGCCCGCGGTGCAGGTCTCCGAGCGTGGAGGAGATGGTCCGGTCGGTGGCCGGCGAGATCAGCGCCAGCGGAAAAGCGGCGCTGGCGGGATCGGGCCGGAATCCGTACAGACCCTCGGGCGCCTCGGCATCGAGCTCTTCGGGCACCAGGCGCACCTTCGCCCCGGGCGTCCGCGGGAAGAGGTCGACGAATTGGACCGGCGCCGGGTTGCCGCCGGGGAAGGCGGCAGCGCCCTGCGACAGCCGGGCCTCGATCGCCCTGCCTTCGCGGCTGGCGTCCAGAATCGAGCGCGTGAGCTCCTCCGCGGTTTCCGGGTCCCCGTCGCGCGCGACCCCGACGCGGCGGCAGAGGTCGGCGAACACCTCGTAGTTGGGTCGCGACTCCCCCACCGGCTCGGCCGCCGGCCTGGCCCGCTGCAGAACGAGGGCCCCGTAGCCGCGCGAGAGCTCCTCGCGCTCGAGAAACGTCGCCGCCGGCAGCACCACGTCGGCATATCGGGCGGTGTCGGTCAGCACGGGATCGAAGACCACGGTGAAGAGATCCTCCCGGGAGAGCCCGCGCAGGACCTTTCCCTGATCGGGGATCGTGGCCGCGGGATTGGAGTTGTAGACGAACAGAAGCTCGACGCGGCCGCCGTCCTCGCCAAGAAGGGCGCCCCCCAGCCGGTTCATGTTCACCTCGCGCGTGGTCCAGGCGTCCGCCCGCGCCGCCGACAGCGCGTCGAGATCGAAAGCCTTCGAGTTCGACATGGTGTAGCCGCCGCCGCGCACGCCGAACTTCCCGGCGACCGCCGGCAGGGCCAGGACCGCGGCCACCGCCGAGCCGCCGTTGCGGTTGCGCTCGAGACCCCATCCGCAGCGGACCACGGCGGGGGCCGTCTCTGCATAGAGCCGCGCGAATCTTTCGAGATCCCCGGCGAAGACGCCCGAAACCTCCGCGGCACGCGCGAACGTCCAGAACGCGGCGCGGCGCCGAAATTCCTCCACACCCGTGGCGTGCTCGGCCAGGAACGCCGCGTCCGCCGCGCCGTTCTCGAAGAGCCACCTGTGAAGCGCCAGGGCGACGGCGACGTCGCTCCCCGGCCGCACCGGCAGGTGCACGTCGGCCTGCGCCGCCAGGCGCGTCCGCCGCGGATCGATCACCACGAGCCTCGCGCCGCGGCGCCTGGCCTCCAGGATGTAGGGAACCAGGTGAATTCCCGAGACGGAGGGATTGACGCCCCACAACACGATGAGCCGCGCGTGCACGTAATCCTGGAAGGCGACGCCCGGCATCTTCCCGTAGAGGCCGTCGGCCGCCGCCCCTGAGGGCGCGGCGCAGACGGTCCGGGCCAGCCGCGAGGCGCCGAGTCGCGAAAAAAGCCGGGCGTCGGTCGTGTCCTGAGACAGGTAACCGTTGGAACCGCCATACGAGAACGGCAGGATCCGATCGCCCTGGCCCCGGCTCACGAGCTGCCGCATGCGGCCGGCGATCAGATCGAGCGCTTCGTTCCAGGTGGCGCGCCGAAACCGGGCGTCGCCTTTCTTGCCGCTGCGGATCTGCGGAAAGCGGACGCGGTCGGGACCGTAGACGTGCTCGGGAAAACGGCGGACCTTGGCGCAGATGTACCCCTCGGTCACCGGATTGACGCGGCTTCCTCCGATCGAAACGACCCGTCCTCCCTCGACGCTCACTTCCAGGCTGCACGCGTCGGGACAGTCGAGCGGACAAGCGCTGGCGGTGCGTGAGGAGGACTCGGATTCCCGGTTGCTCGCGGCCACGAAAGGATTCTAAATCCAAGAAGCCGAAGCGGCGGTTCCCTTCAACCGGCCTTCACGTCGCCCGGCAGAGGTCCAGAGCCGCTCCGCGGCCAGCGGCGCAGGCGCGTTCGTACACCGCCGCGGCGGCTGCCACGTCCTCGATGGCGACGCCGGTGCTGTCAAAGACGATGATCTCGTCGGATGTGAGGCGTCCCGGCTTCTTTCCCGCGACAACTTCGGGGAGCTCGGCGGCCACGGCGCCGCGGTCGAGGAGCCCTTCCGCCAACGCGTGGTGGAGCTCGCCCATCGCTGCGCACTGGTCCAGAGAGTCGACCACCAGACGGCCCGCGGCGACGAGGGCCGGCTCGAGCTCCTGCTTGTCGGGAGCGTCCGCGCCGACGGCCGCCACGAAGGCCCCGGCCGAAATGTCCTCCCGGCGGAGGAAAGCGCGCCGGGAAGGCGTGCACGTCACGCACACGTCGCTCGACCGTGCTGCCGCCGCCGGATCGGCGACCGCCTCGACAGGAAAGGCGAGCTCGTCCGCGAGAGTGAGCGCGAGCGATCGCGCGGCGCCGGCGTCGACGTCATAGACCCGAGCCCGCGCAATCGGAAGGACGCGGGCGAGCGCGCGCAGGTGAGAGCGCCCCTGGTTGCCGCAGCCGTAGACCGTGACCGTGCGGGAGTCCGGCCGTGCCAGCGATCTCGCGGCGACGGCCGTTGCGGCCGCGGTGCGCAAGATCGTGATCTCGATCGAGTCCATGACCGCGAGCGGCGACCCGCTTTCCGCGTCGCAAAGCACGACGAGCCCCTGAATCGCCGGAAGGCCGAAGCGTTTGGGGTTCTCGGAATAGTTTGCGTTGATCTTCGCCGCGAAGTACGAGCGCGAGACCGTCAGCGCCGCGGCCTTGATGTGGAATCCTCCGCCTCCTGCGGGATAACCGAGGACTCCCGGGCGCGGCGCGCGGTCTTCCCCCTGCAGGCGGAAGGCCGTCTCGACCGCGGCAATGCAGTCGTCGAGGTGGAGGAGCGCGGCCACGTCGCGCCGCGTCAGGAGGAGAACCGGAGGGGCGGTCACGCCGACCCCGCCAGCAGAGCCGTCACGTCGGCGACCGGGAGCGCCTCGACGGGGGCGGCTCTCCGCCGGAAGAGACGCGCTCCGGCTCTGCCCTTGAGCGTGATCGCGCCGGCGCCGACCCGCAGCATGGCGCCTTCCCGCAGCCCGGCGACCGGCGCGTCGTTCTCCTCGAGGAACTGCAGGATCCGCTCCTCCTGTGTCTCGCCCATGTGCGTGGAGGACGGATCGGGATCGAGGTAATGCGGGCTGATCTGGAAGTCGACCAGGCCGAGCGCGTCGAATGACGGGGGCTCCACGATCGGCATGTCCTTGGTCGTCTTCAGCGTGGGTCCCGCGACGATCGATCCCGCGCTCGAGCCGATGTAGGGAATGCCCTCGGCGATGCGTCTGCGCAACGCGGTGAGAAGGTCGTTCTGGTAGAGCGCCTTCAAGAGGCGGAACGTGTTGCCGCCGCCGACGAAGACCG
>DATFTF010000422.1:0-2573 GCA_035262245.1 Thermoanaerobaculia bacterium | reverse complement strand
TCTCCGCCGCCCGGGACGCGGCCGTGCGCGTCGCCGCTCTGGATCGCCTCCGCGAAGTCTCCGAAAAAGACTTCCCCGGCGAAGAGATGGCGGTAGTTCGCAGAAAGCTCGTCCGGCGCCAGAAGGAGGCGGTCCGCCGTGTGCAGAGAGGGCCGGCTTTTCCCGAGATGGCCGCCGAGCTGGAAGACATCCGGCGCCGCGTCCGGGCCTGGCCGCTCACCAAGACGGGGTTTGCCTGTCTCGAGCCGGGCTTGCGGCGCGTCTATCGCCAGGGCAGAAAAGGCCATGCGGTGTCCTACCAGCAGGGAACCGACGAGGCCTTTCATGAGTGGCGCAAGCGCGCCAAGGACCTGCGCTATCAGATCGACATGCTCTCGCCCGCGTGGCCCGCGGTCCTGGAGGACGTCGAGAAGGCGTTGCACGACCTGACCGACTGTCTGGGAGACGATCACGATTTCGCCGATTTGCGCCGGGCGCTGACGGCCTCCCGCAGGCTCCTCCCGCAGAACGCGGCCGGGACCGTGGTCATCGAACTGATCGACCGCCGCCGGTCCGACCTGCAGGCGAAGGCCCGCCCGATCGGAGCACGCATCTACTCGGAAAAGCCGAAGCGTTTCAGCGCGCGCCTGGGCTCCTACTGGGACGCGTGGCGCTCCTGAGTCCTTCGGCGCGATGACCCGGCCTCCAGCGCAGCGCGGCGCGGATTCCAGCGCCTGGCCGATCTCGCGGCTCGACCCCGGACTCGCGGCTCTGCTCGTTTTCGCAAAGCTCGCCGTCCACCTCGTTTGCGCGAACCGGTACGGCTATTTCCGCGACGAGCTCTATTTCCTCGATCTCGGCCGGCACCTGGATTGGGGCTACGTGGACACGGCGCCGCTCATCGGCCTCTACGCGAGAGTGGCTCTCCTGCTGGGCGGTTCGCTTCCCGTGCTGCGCACGATCGCCGCCGCCGCCGGAGCCGCCCGGGTGGTCCTGACGATGTCTCTGGCCCGGGAGATGGGCGGGCGCCGGTTCGCGCAGGGCCTGGCCGGACTCCTGGTCCTCGCCGCCCCGATTTATCTCGGCGACGACAGCATCCTGACGATGAACGGCTTCGAGTCGCTCTTCTGGATGGGGTGCGCGCTCTGCGTCGTCCGCATCCTCCGCACCGGCGACTCCCGCCTCTGGGTCGGGTTCGGGGCGCTCGCCGGCCTGGGACTCGAGAACAAGCACTCGACGCTCTTCTTCGGGGGCGCCGTGCTCGTCGGTCTTCTCGCGACGCGCGCTCGCCGCGAGCTCGCGAGCCCGTGGATCTGGATGGGCGGCGCGGTGGCCCTCCTGATCTTCCTGCCCAACGTGATCTGGCAGATCCGGCATCACTTCCCGACTCTCGAAGACCTTCGCAACGTCCAGCGATCCGGAAAGAACGTGGTGCTCTCGCCTCTCGAGTTCGTGGCACAGCAGATTCTTCTGTTGCACCCGCTTCTCCTGCCGTTCTGGGTCCTCGGTCTCTGGTCTCTTCTCTTCGGAAGGCTTGCGCGGCTGCGGCTTCTGGGCATCACGTACCTGACGCTCCTGGCGGTCATGATCGTCCTGAAGGCCAAGAACTACTACCTCGCACCCATCTACCCGTCGCTCTTCGCGGCCGGCGCCGTTTGTGTCGAGGCCTGGCTCGAACGGTGGGATCGGACGCGCGGCCGGCTCTGGCCCAGGGCGGCGCTCGCGGCGTACGTCGCGGCTGCGGGGGTTCTGGTCGTGCCCGCGATTCTCCCCATTCTGCCGCCCGAGAAACTTCTGGCCTACGAGCGACGCCTCGGCCTCGTTCCTCCCAAGACGGAAGTTCGGCACGACGGGCCGCTCGAGCAGCGGCTGGGAGATCAATTCGGCTGGCCCGAGCTGGCCGCCGACGTTGCCCGCATCTACAGGTCGCTTCCTCCGGAGGAGCGCGCCCGCACCGGCATCTTCGCGTCCAACTACGGGGAAGCCGGAGCCCTGAACCTCTTCGGTCCGGCCGATGGACTGCCCGCGCCGATCTGCGCGCACCAGAACCATTACTTCTGGGGGCCTCCCAGAAGCGAGCCCGAGAATCTGATTTGGCTGCAGTGGGGGCGCCGAGGCGTCGAGGACCATTGCCGGTCGGTCGAGAAGGCCGGCGAACACTTCCATCCCTGGGGCATGGCCGAGGAGAATCGACCCATCTACTTGTGCCGCGGCTTGAAGCGTCCGCTGGCCGAATACTGGGAAACGGACTTCAAGCACTGGAACTGAGGCTCGCTCGCGGGCATCTCCCTCGCGGGGACGCGGCGGCCTCCGAGCTATCAGACTGAATAGGCCGCCGCTCCGCTCGGACGGCACAGCCGCTCCTTACTTTGGAGGCCATTTCGTCCGATGTGCCGTCCGAGAGGCCCCGCTCCGGGAGAAGCCCGCGGCTCGCGGCGAGACGTAAAGGGCTCGCTCGCGGGCATCTCCCTCGCGGGGACGCGGCGGCCTCCGAGCTATCAGACTGAATGGGCCGCCGGGCTTTCGGCCGCGGCGCTGGCTTCGCCAGCAGCGGCCGAGAGGTCTTGCTTGAGCCGAGCGCGCTGTTCGATTCG
>DATFTF010000421.1:0-3493 GCA_035262245.1 Thermoanaerobaculia bacterium | reverse complement strand
AACGCGCGTCGCCGACCTCCTCGCCCAGGAGATTGGAGCCCGCTATTCGATCTCCGTCGGCTGCGACGGGTCCTCCGACCGGACCGCCGAGCGGGCTCGGGCGTCGGGCGACGCGCGCGTGCGCGTTGTGGAGTTTTCGCGGCGGCGCGGCAAAGCCGCGGTGCTGAACGACCTCGTGGCCTCCTCCTCGGCCGACGTGGTCGTCTTCACCGACGCCAATACGCGCTTCGAGCCGGGCGCGGCCGCCCGGCTGGCGGCGTCGTTCCGCGATCCCGCCGTCGCCGCGGCGTGCGGGCGGCTGATTCTGGAGGGAAGCGCTCCGGAGAGCGCGTTCTGGAATCGGGAGACCCGAACCAAGTCCTCCGAAGGACGGCTGGGCGTCTGCCTGGGCGCCAACGGCGCGATCTATGCCGCCCGGCGCGCCGGGATCGAGCCGCTCCCTCCCGATACCACGTCCATGGACGATTTCCTGATTCCGGTCCATCTGGCCCGCCGCGGCGGGAGGATCGTCTTCGTCGGCGGCGCGGTGGCGCGGGAAGGGGCCGCGCGGGGCGCGTGGCCGGAAATGCGGCGGAGATTCCGAATCGGCGTCGGCGCGGGTCAGGTGCTGCGGCGGGAGCGCTGGCTCTGGAACGCCCGGCGCCGCGGCCTTCTCACGCTGGTCTTCTTCTCCCGAAAGGCGGCCCGCTGGCTCTCTCCCGTGCTGGGGCTCGCGGCGGTCGCCGCGGCGTGCGCCGCTCCGCCGCTTTCAATTCCGGGCGCCGTGCTTCTCCTTCTCGCCGCTGCTGCCGTCGCGTCGGCGCGGGCCGGAGCGAAGCCAACCGGCGTCCTGGGCTCGCTCTATTATTTCGCCGTGCTCAATCTGGCGCTCGCCTTCGGCGTCCTCTGCGGCCTGCTCGGCTATCGCCGTCCGGTCTGGACGCCGGTCGCCCGGACGGCGTAATCGGTGACCGCGCGGACGCATTCCGCCTTCCGCCTCGTGGCGGCCGCCGGCGACATCGTCGTCGCCGCCCTTTCGCTCGGAGCGGCCTTTTACCTGCGTACGACCTTTCGGTTGCCGGCGACCGAAATGCTGCTGCCGGCGAGCAAGGTCCGCTTCACGCCGTCCAACGTGGTGCTCGTGGCGGCGGCGCAGGTTCTCGCTTTTTCACTCTTCGGCCTCTACGGCGCCCGCGAGCGGTTCCGGGAGCCCCTGGCCCGGCTTCTGCTGCCGGCCCTGTTCTTCCAGCTCGCGGCCCTCGCTTCGGTCTATTTCCTGGCGTTTGCGCAGCCCACGACCTTTCCGCGTTCGGTTCTTGTCCTTTACATCCTGGTCGATGGCGTGCTCGTGGCTCTCTGGCGCATCGCGGTGGAGCGGCTCTTTCCCCAGCCGCGGCGGCGCGCCCTGGTGGTGGGGACCGGACCGGCGGCCGCACTCATTGCCGAAGCGATCGCCCGACACCCCTGGACCGGCGTCGAAGTTGCCGGATTGGTCGGGGAGCCCCCGAGCCCTGCGGCCGGCCTCGCGGTTTTCGGACCCATCGATCGGCTCGCCGAGATCGTCGCGACGCAACGCGCCGACGAAATCATCCTGACCCCGGAGGCGGCGGCGTGGCGCGAGGGCCTCTCCCAGAGACTCCCTCGCGACATGCCCGTCGACGTCCTGGTCTGGCCTTCGCCGTTCGAAACCATGATCGGACGCCTGCGGTTCCGCATCGTGGGGGACCTGCCGCTGCTCGAAGCGAAGGTCCGTCCGCTGGAGGGTCTGGCCGCCGCCTCCAAGCGGAGTCTGGACCTGGTGATTTCGGTCCTGCTTCTGGTGCTCTCACTGCCGATCCTCGCCCTCGCGGCCGCCGTCGTCTCGGGCACGTCGCGCGGCGGAGCGTTCTATCGTCAGGCGCGCACGGGCAAGGACGGCCGGCCCTTTCAGCTCTGGAAGCTCCGAACCATGCAGGCCGGCGCGGAAGATGAGACCGGCGCGGTGATCTCGGCGCCCGGCGATCCGCGGGTGACCGCCGTGGGTCGGTTCCTTCGCGCCACGCGCATCGACGAGCTGCCGCAGCTCTGGAACGTGCTGATGGGAGACATGAGCCTGGTGGGACCGCGCCCGGAGCGCCCGGAGTTCACCGAGCGTTTCACCGGCGCGGTGGAAGGATGGGCCCTGCGGCAGGCGGTGCGGCCGGGGCTGACCGGCCTGGCGCAGATCTCCGGCGACTACGGGTCGGAGCCCGAGATCAAGCTGCGCTACGATCTCGCTTACCTGAACAACTGGTCCTTGGGACTGGATCTCGCCATTCTCTTGAAGACGCTTCCGGTGGTTTTGACGAGACGTGGTGTCTAAGAGGCAATTTGTGATTTGCGATTGGCGATTTGCGATTTGGACAGACAAGACTTGCCCGACGCAATCACAAATCACAAATCACAAATCACAAATTCTTCCCTTATGACCGCCCGCCCCAAGGTCGCCGTAGTGATGCCTGCCTACAACGCGGAGAAGACGCTGGCCCGCACCTACCAGGACGTCCCGCGGGAATGCGTCGATGACGTGATCCTGGTCGACGATGCCTCGCGGGACCGCACAGTGGAGGTGGCCCGCGAGCTGGGCCTGCACGTGGTCGTTCACCCCAGGAATCGGGGCTACGGCGCCAACCAGAAGACCTGCTACCGGACCGCGCTCGAGCGCGGGGCCGATATCGTGGTCATGGTTCATCCCGATCACCAGTACGACCCGACCGTCATTCCTCACCTGATCGAGCCCTTGCAAACGGGGGAGTGCGATGCGGTCTTCGGCAGCCGGATGCTCGGCGGGCGGCCGCTGCAGGGGGGGATGCCGAAGTGGAAATACCTCGGCAACATCTTCCTGACCGCCGTCGAGAACGCGACGTTCCTCATCTACTTGACCGAGTACCACAGCGGCTTCCGCGCCTACAGCCGCCGCTATCTCGAGGCCGTCGACTTCCAGGCCAACTCCGACGGGTTCGTCTTCGACACGGAGATCATCGCGCAGGGCATGGCGGAGGGGCTCAAGATCCGCGAGATCCCCATCGAGACGCGTTATTTCGACGAGGCCTCGCAGATCGCCTTTCTCCCGTCCGTTCGTTACGGCCTGGCGATCTTGAAGACCATGGCCCTGTACAAGCTGCACGCCTGGAAGCTCTACAGCTCGCCGATCTTCCGCTGAAGCGCCGCCGGGCGAGATCCGACGAGCCACGGTCGCCTTTGTCCGGCCCGGCGGCGGAAGAGAACGATTCAAAGGCAGCTCGGCGATGTGAGTCGCCCCGGCGCCGCGCTCAAGGCCCGTGCCGGCGATCTCTTGAGCGGCGCTTCGCCGCCGTCGAAGCCCTGCCGCTCACCGCCACGCTCCATCAGGGACGGGGCAGCGGCGGGGGCGACTGGAGCGCGCCGGATCTCAAGTCCGTTTCCAGCCGCTGGAGATCGAGACGGAGCGAGGCGGCGGTGTCCGGGAGGACCGAGGGAAGCAGAGCGGGGCTGATCCAGACCGCCCGGAGGAACG
>DATFTF010000420.1:0-11302 GCA_035262245.1 Thermoanaerobaculia bacterium | reverse complement strand
CCGAGAATGGACCCCTTGTCCCGACGGGCCGTCTGGGCGAGCCGATGAAGGAAAGCGCGGGAGGACAGCGACCGGCCCTCCAGCGCGTCGGCGAAGCGCGAGATCGCAAGATCGGTTTTCCAGTACTTCTCCTCGTCGATGAAAGTGTCGTAGAGGCGGTCGATGTAGAGGTCGCGCAGCTCCCTGTCGTCGGCCTCCGGCGTGCCGTGGTAGTGGCGTCCGCCGCGCACCTGGTAGAAGTCCTGGGAAATGATCGCGCCGGTCGAGACGACGACGTCGACCATGTTGCTCTCGATCAGATCCACGATGACCTGCCGCATCCCGGCGGCGATCAGGGACCCGGCCAGCCCGAGGAGGATAGTGGGACGTTTGCGGTCCGTCAGCATGGCCTCGAAGACCGCGGCGCACTTGCCGAGCGCGCGCGCCTGGAAGGAGGCGTCGCGGTAGGCGTCCAGAAGCTGGGAGACAGTGGTGGCGGGGCGGATCTTTACCGGCGTCGTCGGGCGGCCGAGGAGCGCCTTCTTCCTCTTGCGGTCGACGCCGACGGCGGCTTCGTGGGTGTACTCACGGGCGGATTTGGCTCCGACTCTTCGCTTCGATCCCATCGGCGCGGTCCTCCGGAAAGAATGCGGTACGCGGCCATCGCGGCGGCGTAGCCGGAGTCGATGTTGACAGCCGTCACTCCGTTGGCGCAGGAGTTCAAGGCGGAAAGGAGCGAGGCGAGGCCGGAGAGCGCGGCGCCATAGCCTCCGGAGGTCGGAACGGCAACGACCGGGCGCCCGACCAGACCGGCCACGACCGAGAAGAGAGACGCCTCCATGCCGGCGACGACCACGACGACGTCCGCGACCTCGATTTCTTCCAGGCGCGAGAGGAGCCGCAGGACGCCCGCGACGCCGACGTCGGGAACGATCGACGAGGCGACCCCCAGGTACTCGAGCGTGCGGCGGGCTTCCTCGGCCACCGTCGTGTCCGATGTGCCGGCGGTCACGATCCTCACCTGCCCTTGCGCTCTGGGCATTGGCTTGCCGACCGACAGGTGCAGGGTCGCGGAGCGGGCGTCGTAGGAAGCGCGGCCGGGCAGGGGCAGCGCCGACAGATCTCCCCAGGCCTCGGGCGTCAGGCGCGTGACCAGGACGTCGTGGGCCCGGGCGAGCTGCCGGCAGATCTCCGCGATCTGAGGCGTGGTCTTTCCCTGAGCCAGCACGACCTCGGGAAATCCCACCCGCCGCATCCGGTCGAAGTCGAGAGTGAAGTCGGAAGGCACGGGGGGATCATAGTCGGGAAACGGGAAACGGGAATCGTTAAACGACTGTCAAGGAGGTCGTGCTTTTCGTTTTCTGTTTTCCGTTTTCCGTTTCCCGGGCCGCGGGTTTGCGCGAGCGCTGAAACAAGAGTATCGTCGCCCCTCGTTCGCGATCTTTGATTCTCGTTCGGCATAGGGAAGCGGGTGAAAATCCCGCGCGGCCCCCGCCACTGTCACCGGGGACGCCTCGGGCAACGAACCACTGGGCGCATCGGATCGAGGCATCGGTCGAGCGCCTGGGAAGGAGCCTGCGGCGGAGGATCCGGAAGCCAGGAGACCTGCCGCACGGAACGCTTTCTCGGGCGGGTGGAACCGAAAAGGGCGCGCCTTCGAATTTCCGCGGGCGCGCGGTCCTCGACGCCTCCGTTCGAGTCCTCGTCTTACCGAACGGGAGGTTCGCATGACGACCGCGGTTCTGCTCGTTCTCCTGGGCGCCTTTTCCCGGCTGATCCCTCATCCCCCCAACTTCGCCGCCCTGGGCGCCGTCGCGCTCTTTTCCGGCGCCCGGCTGCCGCGGCGGCTTGCTTTCGTCATCCCGTTCGCGGCGATGGCCCTCTCGGATTTCGTGATCGACTTCGGAAGCGGCCGCGCGGCGCTGACGCCGGTTCGTTTTGCGGTCTACGGCTCGTTTGCCGGGATCGTGTTTCTGGGTCGCAAGGCCGTCTCGGGAGCGAGGGCGGCGACGCCTCTACGCCTGGCCCGGTTTTCGATCGCCGGCTCCTGCCTCTTCTTTCTCCTCACCAATCTCGCCATCTGGTTTCAATACCGGACCTATCCCGCGACTCTCGGCGGCCTCGCCGCCTGTTACGTCGCCGCGATTCCCTGGTTCTGGAACACGCTGGCCGGAGATCTTTTCGGCACTGCCGCGCTCTTCGGCGTGGAGGAGCTCGCCCGCCGCCTGGCGCGGCGGCGTCTGCTCTCCGCGGCCGCCGCTCCCGTTCTCCTGGCTTTTCTCTCGGCTGCGCTGCCAGCGCCTCTGCGGGCCCAGGCCCCGCCGCCCGTGTCCGAGGAGGTCGTCGTCACCGCCACCGCGGCCCCCCAGGAGGAGTCGGAGGTGGGATCGGCGGCCACCGTCATCACCCGCCGCGAGATCGAGGAGAACAGCTGGAAGACGGTGCCCGACCTCTTGCGAGCCGTCACCGGAGCGACGACGACGCAGTCGGGCGGTCCGGGCGCGCAGACCTCGCTCTTTCTGCGCGGCGCGGCGTCGACGGAGACGCTGGTCTTGGTCGACGGCGTCCGGGTCAACTCCCCCTTCTTCCCCGGTTACGATTTCGGCCCGCTCTCGACGGAAAACATCGAGCGCGTCGAGGTCGTCCGCGGCCCCTTTTCGGCGCTGTACGGGTCCGACGCGATCGGAGGCGTGGTCCAGATTTTCACCCGTCCCCCGGCGGAGAAACTCTCGGCGCAGTTGACCGGCGAGGCCGGCAACGCGTCGCATCACGAGGAGACGGCGTACTTCACCGCCGGGTCGCAGCTCTGGGGCGTGGCCGGGACGTTTCTCAGTCAGAAGAGCGACGGAGACCGCGCCAACGACGACTTCCGTTCGCGCTCCGGATCCGTGCGCCTGGAGCGCCGTTTCGGCAACGACGCCACCGTGGCTCTGGAGGGGTTGCTTTTGGACGGGGAGCTCGGGCTCCCCGGGCCGGTCGGCGCCGAGACGCCCAACGACCGCTACTTCCAGCGCCAGGCGCAGGTCTCGCTGCCGGCCACGTTTCATCCCGCCGACGGCCATTCCGCGACCGCCGTTCTCGGCTGGACCAGTTCGCGTCCCACCTACCAGACGACGGGCTTTCGCGAAGACACCGACGCGCAGACTTTCCAGGCCCGCGTCGCCGACACGTTCACGGTGGGGGCCAACGAGATTACCGGGCTCGCCGGCTGGGAGCGCTGGACGGTCGACGACCGCTCCAACTTCGGCGTCAACCTCGACGGGTCCCAGTCGACGTTGTGGCATCTGGCCGCCGAGGACTCGCTTCGCCTCGGGCCGGCCATCCTGACGGGCGGAGTCCGGTACGACCACCATTCACAGTTCGGCGACGCCTGGAGCCCGCGGGCCACGCTGACGTGGCGGGCGGGGGAGTGGAAGCTGCGGGCCTCGGCCGGGAGCGGATTTCGCGCGCCCTCGGTAGGGGAGCTTTATTTTCCCTTCTCCGGCAACCCGAACCTGCAGCCGGAGCGCTCCGTGTCCTACGAGGTCGGCGTCGAGCGGCAGCTGGGACGGTTTCACGCCGAGACGTCCTTCTTCTGGAACGACTACCGCGATCTCATCGTCTACGACTTCGTGCGCCAGGAGAACTTCAACGTCGGTCGCGCGCGCTCGCGGGGGATCGAGGTCATCGGGCGGGGAGACGTGACGGCGTGGCTCGCCCTCGATGCCGGGTACACGTATCTCCAGGCCACGGACCTGGAGACCGGGCTCGGTTTGATTCGGCGTCCCCGGGACAGCGGCTTTGCCGGGCTGGTCATCCGGCCTCTGGCCGCTCTGGAAATCGCGCCACGGGTGATCTTCGTCGGCCGGCGTCCCGACAACGACGCTCTGACCGGGGAGCGCATCGAGGACCCGTCCTACACGCGCCTCGATCTCTCCGCCCGCTACCCCCTGGGCACGCTCGTCCCGTACCTGCGCATCCAGAACCTGTCGGACCGGTCGTACGCCGAAGTCGACGGTTATCCGGCGCCCGGCCGGCGGTACGCTTTCGGTCTCGAGGTCAGGCTCTGACGGGAGGCAGGCATGCCACGCATCACGCGCGTCTACACCCGGACGGGCGACGACGGGAGCACGTCGCTAGGAGGAGGCGAGCGGGTCGCCAAGGACTCGCCGCGGATCGAAGCCTACGGAACGGTCGACGAGCTCAACAGCCAGATCGGCGCGGCGATTGCTGCCGGGCTCGACGGCGAGATCGCCGCCGAGCTTGCGACCTTTCAGAACGATCTCTTCCACCTGGGCTCCGACCTCTGCATGCCGGAGGCCGACAAGGCCGAGACCCCGGTGCCCAGGATCGAGGCGCGCCACGTCGAGGCGCTGGAGAAGCTGATGGATCGTTTCTCGGAGCGGCTGCCGCCTCTGGAGAATTTCGTTCTTCCGGGCGGAAGTCCGGGAGCCGCGCAGCTGCACGTGGCGCGGACGGTCTGCCGCCGCGCCGAGCGGCTGGTTCTGGCGCTTTCGCGTCGGGAAGCGATTGGTCCGTTCGCGCTTCCCTACTTGAACCGGCTCTCCGACGCTCTCTTCGTCCTGGCCCGGGCGGAGAACGCGCGGCGCGGCGTGCCCGACGTCCTCTGGAACAGCCGGGCATGAGCCGGCCCCAGGCTCTGGTCTCCTGGAGCTCGGGCAAGGACAGCGCCTGGGCACTGGAGACGGTCCGCCAGCCTAACAATATAGATATTGTAGGACTCCTGACCACGGTGACCGAGGGGTATGCCCGCGTTTCCATGCACGGCGTCCGCGAAGAGATTCTGGATCGGCAAGCCGCGGCGCTCGGCCTGCCGTGCCGGAAGGTGCGCATCCCGCCCGGCTGCGTCAACGCGGACTACGAGCTGGCCTTGAGTCAGGCTCTGGCCGGCGCGCGTGCCGAGGGGATCACGCACCTGATCTTCGGAGATCTGTTTCTGGAGGACGTGCGCCGCTATCGGGAAGACCGGCTGTCGGGCTCGGGGATCGAACCCGTCTTCCCCCTCTGGGGCCGCGACACGCGGGAGCTGGCCGAGGAAATGATCGCCGCGGACCTGCAGGCCGTCGTGGTGTGCGTCGATCCGCGCGCGGTTCCCGAGACGCTCGCCGGGCGGCGTTTCGATCGGAGCTTCCTGCGCGACCTGCCGGCCGGCGTCGACCCGTGCGGCGAGAGGGGAGAGTTCCACACCTGCCTGCTCGCCGGCCCCATGCTCCGCGAGACGCTCGCTCTGCGGCAGGGACCGGTCGTCGCGCGGGAGGGATTCGTGTTCGCGGACTTCTTCCTGGAGGAGGCGTCTGCCCGCTCCGGAGCGGCGCCCGCGCCGTGAAGGGTCGACGTGTGGTCTCCCTGCTGCCGAGCGCGACGGAGATGGTCGCCGCGCTCGGCGCGATCGACGCTCTGGTCGGACGTTCCCACGAGTGCGACTTTCCGCCGGGAGTCGAAGCCCTTCCCGCCTGCACCCGGGCGCTTATCGACGCGTCGGCGCCGTCGGCCGGGATCCAGGCGGAGATGGAGAAGCTCTTGGAGAGCGGGTCTTCCCTCTACGGCATCGAGGCCGAGCTCGTCAAAGAGCTCGCGCCGACGCACATCGTCACCCAGGTGCAGTGCGAAGTCTGCGCGGTGAGCCTGGCCGATGTGGAGGCGGCGCTGGTCGGTTGGTCTGGGCAGAGGCCGCAGGTCGTGACGCTCGGCGCGGTGACGCTCCAGGGAGTCCTGGAGGACGTGCGGCGGCTGGCAGACGCCCTGGAGATCCGGCAGAAGGGCGACCGCCTGGCTGGAGACTTGTCTCGACGGTGGAGCGACGTCGCGGAGAGGGCGAGCCGCGCCGCGGTCCGGCCGAGCGTCGCGGCGATCGAGTGGCTGGCGCCGCTCATGGCGGCCGGCAACTGGATGCCGGAGATGGTCGAGATGGCCGGAGGCCGGAATCTCTTCGGGCAGCCCGGGAGCCATTCTGACTGGCTCGCCTGGGACGATCTGCGGCGCGCGGATCCCGACGTTGTCGTGCTGCTTCCCTGCGGTTTCCCGCTCGAACGGGTCGAACGAGAGGCCGGGGTGCTGGCGGTCCTTCCGGGCTGGAACAAACTGTCGGCGGTGGCGCACGATCGGGTCTACCTGACGGAAGCCAATCAGCTCTTCAATCGTCCCGGCCCGCGTCTGGCCGAGTCCCTCGAGGCGCTGGCGCAGATGCTCCACCCGGGGCTCTTCGGTCGGACGCTGGAAGGAATCGCCTGGCGTCGCCTTGCCGCAAACGCGAGCGCACCCGAGGTGCCCCCCCAACGTGCACACAATCTGGCATGAGCTGCGCAAGAGGCATTACCAGCTAGGGTCTTTGGAATGCGACCTTGGAGGAGGCCATGAAGCGCAGACTTTCGGGAACCCTCGCTCTCCTCGCTCTCGTGGCTCTGCCTTTCTGCCGGAGCTCGGGCTCGACCTCTCCGGGAGCGCCACCCGGCTCGGGTCCCGCAGGAGCGGCGCCGAACCCAAACCCGGCCCCGCCTCCAGTCGTGACGCAGGCTCCGCCGGCCAACGCGCCGCCGCCGACGCCGGTTCCGACAGCCGCCGCGCCCGCATCCCTCACTCTCGGGTCCGTCGCGCAGCCGCAGTCACAGACCCCTCCTCCGCCGGCCGCCGCGGTTCCGCAGCAGGCCCCGGCGCCGGCGGTCTCGGATCGCCCCTATCAGGACATTCTGCGGTTGAAGCAGGCCGGCTTCTCCGATGAGTTTCTGCTCAATAAAGTGCGCGAGGGCAATCTCGCCTACCACTTGACGACCTCCGACATCCTGGATCTGCGCGCTGCCGGCATCTCCGAGCCCGTCATCGTGGCCATGATGCGCTCGGGGCAGACGCCAGAATCGACCGCCGGCACTCCTGTCGCCCGCCGCGGGGAATTCGAAGGCCTGGCCCGCGTGGGCAAGGGTTTTATCGTCTTCGGAGCCTCGACCTCCAAGCATGAGGGCAAGCTCGTCGTGGAGGGCGACAAAATCTCCTGGTATCAGGCCGAGGATCCCAAGAAGAACTTTTCGATCTATGCCAGAAACGTCAAGGAGATCTTCAACACCTGCGTCCTGCGCCCGGGCCAGAATCTGTGCCTGGAACTGGGCATCGTGACATTCACCGGTGAGGAATACAGGTTCCGCGATCCAGGCTGGAAGAACGGCGACAACCATCTGGTCACCGAGGCCACCACCTATTTTCGCGAGGTCTTCCCCACTCTCTTCTTCACCCAGCGCGCGGTCAAAGAGCTTTAGGCTTCCAGCTTAGGCGGTCGCTGCGCGGCCGGCGCTGCAACGTTTCCGGACCGGAGCCGACCCGAGCCTCGCGCGCTGCGAACGGGGGTTAACTCTCATCCTGCCATCTCCCTCGGGGAGAGGGGAAGAAGCCTGAAGCTTCGCAACGCGATCAAGCTTCGCGGAATGAATCCGCGAAGCGACTCGCGTTGCGGGAGCCGGAGCGAGCACGGGATCAGGCTCGCCGTCGAGGCCCTTTGGCCGAGCGGCGAGCCGGTGCGTCCGCTAGGACGCAGATCCTGCTCGCAGCGGAGGCGACGGATGTGTCCGGCGCTTCCACCAGAGCGCCGTCAACCACACCGTGGGAATGACAGCCAGCGAATAGGCCAGCAGATGGCCGATCTTTCCGTCGGGCCCCAGGATCTCGGTCGCGTCGTGGATGGCCTGCGAGGAGGGGAAGACCCGGGCCTCGGCCAGCTCGTGAACACCGTAGAGGACCAGCTGCAGCACGAAGAGGGCAAGGAACACGGCCAGGATGTTGAGGAGCCCTTTCAGGTCCACGCCCCGCCCCAGCCGCGTCCAGGCGAAGCCGATGGCGATCGCCGCGGCGAGACCCAGAGCAAGACCCATGGAGACGGCGGCGGAGCGCATCTGGAAAAGCGCGGTCGAGATCAGGAGGGCCGTTTCCATTCCCTCGCGGGTGATCATCAAGAGCGTGAAGCCGAAGACGCCCCAGAAGGCCGCAGCGGTCGTGGCTCGGCGGGCTTGTGCCTCGATCCGCTCCTCGATGTCCTTCTTCAGGTGGGAGGCGACGCGTTTCATGTAGACGAGCAGGCTCGCAACCAGCGCCGCGGCGACCAGCGCGAGAATCCCTTCCCAGAGCGACTGGTTGCTGGCGCGCCGGAAGACGAGGAAGGCGCCCAAGCAGGAGAGAAGCGAAACGGCGGTGCCGGCGTACACCGCGCGGGCCAGCGCGGCCCGGCCGGTCTGCTTCAGGTAGGAGAGGATCAGCGCCACGATCAGGAACATCTCGATCCCTTCCCGCAACGCGATCGTGAATCCCTGCCACATGCGGCCGCGACCTCCGTGGCCCGGGCTTGACAAGGCCGCCCGGGGACAGGGAGAATACCGCAACTGAGACTGAGTCGCAATCGCATGAGGACCCGAGAGCGCGAGATCTTCCGGAAGTACCTGGAGCGCCGCGGCTTGAAGCTGACCGCCGAGCGGCAAGCCCTCTTCGAGGAGCTCTTCGCCCGGCACGAGCACTTTGAGGCCGACGAACTCCTGGTGCGCCTGCGCGCCAAGCACAAGAAGATTTCACGAGCCACGATCTACCGCACCCTCGATCTGCTGGTGGACTCGGGGATCGTGGGCCGCGTGCGCATCGGGGAGTCGGGCTACCGCTACGAGCGGCTGCGGGCGGGGGAGCACCACGATCACTTGATCTGCACAGAGTGCGGCCGGGTCATCGAGTTCTTCGAGCCCCGCATCGAGGGGCTGCAGGACGACGTCTGCGAGCGCTACGGTTTCCTCCCCCTCTCCCACAGCCACCAGATCCGGGGCGTCTGCAGGCAGTGCCGGCCGCGCGGCAAGGCGCGGACGCGTCCCGAGATCGCGGCGCGCCTGGCAGCGCTTCCGGGGCGCTGAGCGGCCGATGAACGCCGGGCCCCGAGGCACGCCGTGCTGGCCGAGACTGAGACTGAGTCTCATAATCATATCGGGCCTGGCCGGCCCCCTGGCGGCAGCCGAGCGGGTGGAGCGGCGCCTGGTGGTCATGGGCACGTTCCTGAAGGTCGAGGTGGTCGGGGCGGACCGACCGGCGGCGCTGGCCGCGAGCGAGGCGGCGGCGCGGGAAGTCGAGCGGATCGATCGCCTCCTCTCGACCTGGACGCGCGGCGGCCCGCTCGATCGCTTGAACCGGGCCCCCGCGGGAGAAGCGGTGGCGATCGGCGGGGAGACCGAAAGGCTCCTCGAGGAAGTAATGGCCTGGTCGCAGCGCACGGCGGGAGCGTTCGATTCGACGATTCTTCCTCTCGTCCGAGCCTGGGGCCTGCGGGAGGAGGGGCGGATTCCCGGGCCGGAGGAGCTCGCCGGGGCGCTCGCCGCCGTCGGAGGCCGCCATTTCCGCCTCGACTCCGCCGCGGAATCGGCGACGCGTCTGGCCTCCGACGCGGGCATCGACGAAGGAGCCTGGGGAAAAGGTTACGCGCTCGACCGAGCCGCGGCCGCGGCCGCCGGCGCCCCGGAGGCCGTCCTGGACCTGGGTGGTCAGGTCCTGGTCCGGGGCCGTTGCGCCGTGGTGATCGCCGATCCGCGGCGCCGCGATCGCACCGCCGCGTCGGTCCTCGTCGAGAATGCCTCGCTCTCGACCTCGGGCAATTCCGAGCGCGGAAAGACCGTCGCAGGCCGCCGCATCGGACATCTGCTGGACCCCAGGACCGGCCAGCCGGCTCCCGACTTCGGGTCGGCGTCCGTGCTCGCGCCCTCGGGCCTGGTGGCGGACATCCTGTCCACGGCTTTCTTCGTTCTGGGCCCGCGCCGGGGGCTGGAGCTTTCCGAGTCCCTCCGCCGCCAGGGGTTCGCCAACGAGGTGCTGTTCTTGGTCGCCGACGGAGAGACTCTCGAGCCGGTCGCCTCTCCCCACTTCGCATTCCACCTCGCGGAGAGCGCACGATGAGATTGTTTTTGACCAGAGAAAGGCTGGCCGCCGGCATCCTGGTGGCGGCGCTCGGATTTGTGGCTGCGCCTGCCGCGTGCGCCGATGAGCCGACGCTCACGCTGGAGCAGCGGATCGAGCGTTTGGAGAAGCTCCTCGCTGAGACGCGCGCCGAGCTCGAAGCGGTCAAGGCCGCGCCGGCCGCCGATGCCGCCCGGCTCGCGGAGATCGAGCGCCAGATCGAAATCCTGTCTCGCGAGATCGAGCAGTTGAAGCTGGGAGAGGCTGCGGCTCCGGCCGGCTCGATTGGGGCGACACCGCGCGGAGTGGGGCCCGCGGCCGCCCGGGTCTACGCCGCCAAACCCGGAGTGTCGATCGGCGGATACGGCGAGGCCCTCTACGAGAACTTCGCGGCTCGGGACCAGAGCGGCGCGCCGTCCACCACCGAGGATCAGGTCACCCTTCTGCGCGCCGTCGTTTACCTCGGCTACAAGTTCGACGATCACTTCCTCTTGAACACGGAGACGGAATTCGAGAACGCCGTCGTGGCTTCCGACAAGAGCGGGGAAGCCGAGGTCGAGTTCGCCTACATCGACTACATGCGATCGCCGGCGATCAACGCGCGCGCCGGCCTGGTGCTCATCCCCCTCGGCCTCATCAACCAGCTTCACGAGCCGACGACGTTTCTGGGCGCGCGCCGCCCGGACGTCGAGCAGTTCATCATCCCGTCGACCTGGCGGGAGCTCGGCTTCGGCCTCTACGGAGCGAGCGGGCCGGTGAGTTATTACGGCTACATGGTCAACGGCCTGGATGCCGCCGGTTACACGGCCGAGGGAATTCGCGAGGGCTCGCAGGAGGGCTCCGAGGCGCGGGCCCACAACTGGGCGTTCACCGGGCGGCTCGATTACACCGGGCTGGCCGGACTCCTGGCCGGGGCCTCGGTTTTCACCGGGGACGCGGGACAGGGTCGTGTCACTCCGTCCGGCCAGACCGTTCACGCCCCGACCACGGTCTGGGACCTCCACGCGGACTGGCGCTGGCGCGGGCTGTGGCTGCGCGGGCTTTACGCCGCGTCGCGCGTGGGGGAGGCCGACCGCGTCAACGAGTTGAACGGGATCTCCGGAAAGGAATCGGTCGGCAGCCGGCAGAACGGCTGGTATCTCCAGGCCGCGTTCGACGTTCTCTCGCTCAAGGCCGCATCCCGGGCTGCTCTCTACCCGTTCGTCCGGTACGAGGCCTACGACACGCAGGCCGAGGTCCCGGCGGGGTACGCGCGTGACGGAGCCAACGACGTCGCAGAGTGGACGCTCGGCGTCGGGTTCAAGCCGATCGAGCAGCTCATCGTGAAGGCCGACTGGCAGCAACGCCACAACGCGGCGGGCACCGGCGTGAACCAGTGGAACGTCGCGCTCGGCTACATCTTCTGATCGACCGATGTCCA